>CAZQGZ010000007.1:0-39638 GCA_964592935.1 uncultured Chitinophaga sp.
AACACCCTGGATAGAAAGAAAATTTGAATTCAATTTCCCCGCCGGGTTATTCCCGGTGATCATCGAAAGGCTTCGCGGCACATTATGGCAACTGCAGGCCATGGTAAAAAATATACCTGATGAAAAATTAAGTTTTAAAAAAGATGGAAAGTGGTCCGTCAAAGAAGTGATCGGGCATCTTTATGACCTGGAAGAATTATGGAGCGGAAGGGTCGATGATTTCCTGGGGAAAAAACAAATACTGAGAGCGGCTGATATGAGCAATGCAAAAACAACAGCCGCCGGTCATAACGCCAAACCGGTTGATGAACTGCTGAAACAATTTATGGATGCAAGAAATAAACTGATCGATAAGGTGAAAGACTTTGATGAAGCCACCGCTACCCTGGTTGCCCTGCATCCCCGCCTGCAAACGCCGATGCGGCTCATCGATTCGCTTTTCTTTGTTGCTGAACATGATGATCATGAGCTAACCAAGATCAGCCATTTGATTTTGGCCTAATCCCTTATTTTTGCGGTAGCTGCCGAAGCTCTCCAATAGGCAGCCTGTATATCTAAATCTATAAATACTAAACATATATGCCGGATATTTTTGAACGTTTGATCAGGAATGACGGCCCGCTTGGCCAGCATCGCCAAAGGGGTCATGGATATTTTTTCTTTCCAAAACTGGAAGGTGAGATCGGTAGCCGCATGAAATTCCGCGGCAGGGACATGATCATCTGGAGCCTGAATAATTACCTGGGTCTTGCCAATCACCCCGAAGTTCGCAAAGCGGATGCTGACGCGGCCATTGCATACGGGCTGGCATCACCCATGGGCGCCCGCATGATGAGCGGCAACAGCAATTACCACGAACAACTCGAAAAAGAACTGGCGGCTTTCGAAGAGAAAGAAGACGCCATTCTTTTGAATTTTGGTTACCAGGGAATGGTCAGCCTGATCGATGCCTTATGCGGCCGTCATGATGTGGTTGTGTACGACGGAGAAAGCCATGCCTGCATCATTGACGGATTGCGTTTACACCCGGGTCACCGTTATGTTTTCAGGCATAATGATGTGGCCGATTGTGAAAAACAATTGCAGCGGGCAACAGCCCTGATCGAAAAACAAAATGCAGGCGGTATCCTGTTGATAACCGAAGGAGTATTCGGCATGGCCGGTGACCAGGGCAAATTAAAGGAGATCGCCGCGTTGAAAGATAAATACCAGTTTCGTTTGTTGGTGGATGATGCACATGGTTTCGGAACGTTGGGAAAAACAGGAGCCGGTGCCGGGGAAGAACAGGGAGTGCAGGATAAGATCGATCTCTATTTTTCCACTTTTGCCAAATCCATGGCATCCATCGGGGCATTTATTGCCGGTGATAAAAGGATCATTGATTATATCCGTTACAATATCCGTTCGCAGATCTTTGCAAAAAGTCTCCCCATGCCCCTGGTGATCGGTAATCTCAAGCGCCTGGAACTTTTGCGTACCCAACCTCAATTAAAAGATAAATTATGGGAAAACGCACGTAAACTACAGGCAGGCCTGAAAGAAAGGGGATTTGATATCGGAAAAACGGATTCGGTTGTTACCCCCGTTTATATGAAAGGCGATGTACCCGAAGCAACCACCATGGTCATGGACCTGCGGGAAAATTATTCCATTTTCTGTTCGATCATTGTTTACCCTGTAATCCCGAAGGGACACATTATTTACCGGCTCATCCCCACGGCTGCCCATACCGACCAGGATATTGAAGAAACATTGAATGCCTTTTCAGCCACCAAGAAAAAATTAGATGCCGGCGGATACCGGGTGGAGGCTATTCCTGACATGGCTGACGCCAAATAAAATAAATAATAAGAAATAAGGAATCAAAAATGAAAAAGTAGTTGCTACGCAGCGACTGACTTTTTTATTATTAATTTTTTATTTCTTATTCTTTATTTTTTACATGTACGGCAAGAGCTTTCTGTCTTATTAGGCTAATTTTGGGCCCTTAAAACAATCATCATGACCCGCAAGTTCTTCCTCTTCCTTTTTTTACTGCCATTTTTTGCCCTGGCACAAAAAAAACAAATCACGTTAGATGATATTTATAAAAACAGGACATTTCGCAGTGAAATAGTGGCCGCGGACTTTGGCCAGTCCGGTAAAGAACCTGAAATTAAATTTGAAGACCTGAAAGATGAGAACGGGAAACCATTCGCTGAGCCTGAACCTGAAAATATCATTTACAGTTCCTCCTACCCGAACACAGTCCTGATCCGCAAAGACGTTGAACATATCTACCGGCGTTCTTCCAAAGCTTTCGTTTATCTCTATGATGCTGTTTCCAAAAAACTCACAAAACTGGATAAAGAAAAGCTGATGCATCCAACCCTTTCCCCGGATGGCAGCAAGATCGCTTTTGTAAAAAATAATAATCTCTGTCTCTATGATATCGCCACCAAAAGCACCCGGGCGATCACGACCGACGGCAAATGGAATTTTATCATCAACGGCAACTGCGATTGGGTGTATGAAGAAGAATTTGAATTCAGCAGGGCCTATGAATGGAGCCCGAAAGGAAATTACATCGCCTATTACCGGTTCGATGAAACAAATGTCAAAGAATACCAGTTCACCCAGTTTGATAACACGTACAATAAACAATACAGTTATAAATATCCCAAGGCCGGGGAAGAAAACTCCAAAGTGGAGATACATATTTATGATGTGACCAATAACAAAGATGTAAAAGCCCAGTACGAAACAGGTGATATATACATCCCGCGTATCAAATGGACACAGGATGATAACTCGCTGGTGGTATTCTGGATGAACCGTCACCAGGATGACCTGAAACTGTTATTGACCCATGCACAAACCGGGGCTGCCAGCCTGCTCTATGAAGAGAAGAACAAATACTTTGTAGAGATCAACGATGACTGGTGGTTCCTGAAAGACGGAAAGAATTTTCTTTTCACCAGCGAAATGAACGGCTACCGTCATTTATACCTCTACAGCCTTGATGGCAAAACAAAAACACAGGTCACCAATGGCAACTACGAGATCACGGATGTTAGCGGGGTGGATGAAAAAAACAAACTGATCTATTATATGATGGCCTGGCCCCGCCCGATGGACAGGAATCTTTTTGTTACCGACTTTGCCGGCAAAAAAGCAACCCCGCTTACCCAGGGAGAAGGGTGGCACCGCATTGTCCTGAACGACAGCTTTTCCCGGTTTTATGATTACCGTTCCGATCTGAATACACCCCAGGTGGTAACGCTTAATAATATTGTAGTAAATAAAAAGAAAGTGATCAGTTCCGTTTTGGTGAAAACGGTGAATGAGAGCAGTAAACTGAAAGCCAAACTCGATGAATATGCCATTGGCAAAGCCGAATTCATCCGGGTGCCCAACAGCAAGGGTGATACGCTGAACGGCTGGATGCTGAAACCGTACAATTTTGATCCTTCCAAAAAATACCCGGTATTGTTCTGCAATTACGGAGGACCGGGCTCACAACAGGTAGCCAACCGGTTCGGCGCTGTGAGTTACTGGCACCAGATGCTGGCCGAAAAAGGATTCATCATTGTGAGTGTGGATAATACCGGCACCGGGTTCCGCGGTGAAGAATTCAAGAAAAAAACTTACCTGCAGTTGGGGAAATTTGAAATAGAGGACCAGATCGATGCGGCCAGGTACCTGGGCAATTTTCCTTATGTTGATAAGAACAATATCGGCCACTGGGGCTGGAGTTACGGTGGATTCATGAGTTCGCTCGCTATCACCAAAGGCGCCGATGTATTCAATGCGGCCGTTGCCGTAGCGCCGGTGACCAACTGGAGATTCTATGATAATATTTATACCGAAAGATATATGCGAACCCCGCAGGAGAATACAAAAGGATATGATGATAATTCACCGATCAATTTCACGGATAAAATAAAAGGGAAATACCTGATCATCCATGGCACGGCGGATGACAATGTGCATTTTCAGAACAGCGTGCAGATGATAAAAGCGCTGGTGAAAAGCAACGTGGATTTTGAAAGCGCTTATTACCCGGATAAGAATCATGGCATTGGTGGGATACTGGACAACACTACGTATCATTTATGGAGCAAAATGACCAACTGGATTCTGGAGAATATGGGGAATGAGAATACGCAGAAGCCGGGGCAACCTGCCAGAAAACCGAAGGCCTTTTAGTAAATGAAAAATAAAGAATAAGAAATAAATAATGAATAAGTAGTTGCTACGTAGCGACCACTTTTTTATTTCTTATTTTTCATTTCTTATTATTCATTTCCTAAGTGCATCCCCGCCGGTGAAGGCTCCAAAAAAGAACCCCCGATGAAAATCGGGGGGCCCTAATCAAAAACCATTAACCATTAAACCTTATCCTATGAAAATTCAATGCTAATATCGTTAATAATAACATAACACAAAATTTATATTTGAATTTTTGACCCGATTTCCGTTTTTCGGAATAAAAAACTCTGAATAATTGATTCTACTCAATAGTATTAATTCTGCAAAACCGGTCATCTTATATATCAATCGTTTGCTTTTATTATTTACCTTGCTACATCATTCCCGGTAAGCGGTTCAAAAATTTATGAGGAAAACTGTCATTGCCATAACAGGAGCCAGTGGTTCAATCTATGCAGCCAATCTATTGGATAAACTGGTAGCCGCTAAGGAGCAATGGACCGAACTCTCCGTGGTAATGACAGAAAATGCCAAGGAGGTTTGGAAGACGGAATTATCCAATGGCCCCGGCAATGAAAATGATTCCTGGAAAAATTTTCCATTGAAATTTTACGGTACCACCGATTTTTCAGCCCCCTTTGCTTCCGGCTCCGGCCAATATGATACGATGATCATCATTCCCTGTTCGATGGGAACATTGGGCCGTATCGCCGCCGGTATTTCCAACGACCTGATCACAAGAGCCGCCGATGTCATCCTGAAAGAAAGAAGAAAACTGATCTGCGTTGTCAGGGATACGCCATACAATCTTATTCATATCCGGAATATGGAAACCGTAACACTTGCCGGGGGGATCATTTGCCCGGCTACACCTTCTTTTTACAGCAATCCAAAAACCATTGAACAGGTCGCGGCCACTGTTGTTGACCGGGTGCTTGATCTCGCAGGTTTTGATATCAAGACATTCAGGTGGGGGAAATAAGCTAAGAGGTTATCCTTCGCTTCACTCCGGACAAGAAAGAGAAAAAGAGGTAAAGAGAAGAGTGTAACCAACCCCTCATTTTCTCTTTCTCTCCTTTGTTCTCTTAGCTCATTCCCTTTGTTATGAATATTAGCTAAGAGGTTATCCTTCGCTTCGCTCCGGACAAGAAAGAGAAAAAGAGGTAAAGAGTTCAGCGGGAAAATTCCCGGTTTTTTTCGTTTTTTCCCCATGGCTGTATTTTTAAACTTTCTTTCTTTTACCTCAAAACAGGTATTCAAAGATTGAAACGTACTATTCCGATTAATGATCTCACAGCAATTGTTGTTGACCTATGTATCAAAATTCATTCAAGAATTGGTCCGGGTTGCTTTGAAAAAGTCTATGAAGAAATCCTGTATTTTGAATTAACTAAGCTGGGTTTTAAGATCCAGCGGCAATTATTACTTCCGATTATATATGATGATTTATATATAAAAAAAGGATACAAAATTGATTTGCTTGTAGAAAATAAGCTGATCCTTGAACTAAAATCTCTTTTCCCGTTACCCCCTGTATATTTTAATCAAATGCATACATACCTATCGTTATCAAATCTTAAACATGGAATGTTAATTAATTTTAAGGTTCCTCTGATGAAAGAAGGAATTTACAGGGTCTATAATAACTTCGGCAGGGAAGAGTTGACGTAGTTAACCCCCGTCTTTTCTCTTTTATTCTCTTAGTCAACCCCTTTGTTCTGAATATTTAACCAAGAGGTAAAAGGAGCAAAAGAGTTTAAAGAGAATTTTCAAATTGACTCTTTTACTCCTTTTCTCTTTTATTCTCTTAGCTTAAATCATTAAAACATTCCGCTGGGGAGAAAATAAAAGGGTCTCCTGAAACCGGAAACCCTTTTTACCACACACTAAAAAACACTACCAAATATTTAATCAGTATATCGTCCGCCAGCGTTGATCCAGTTCGTTATTTTTTGCCTTTCAGAAGAAGGCAGTAAACCCGAAGGAGGCATCGGCGAAGGATTACCATCAACCGCCCTTAGCTTGATATTATTTTTAAAGGTGACGATATTGCAATCCACGGTCCAGATCATTCCGCCATTGGGGTTGCCGGGGTTATGACAGGAAACGCAATTAGCCTGTATAAGTGCCTGCACTGCGCTGAAAAGCGGGCCCGCAGGCAGATCAAAAACATTTGCATTGCTGGTGCCGGTGCAACCATTGGCATCTTTAACGGTAATCGTATAGCTGCCTGCAGCAAGGTTTAAAAATATATTGGATGCCTGGAAAGATCCGCTGTTGAGTTTATACGTGTAAGGAGCAGTTCCGCCACCGGGTGTTACAGTTATGGAACCACTGGGTGACTGGCAGGGTGTATTATTAACTACTGCATTGGTCATCGTAATTGTAACTCCGGCACAGGGATTCGGATCGGTTAAAGTAAATACATTCGCACCGGTGCAACCGTTGGCATCTTTTGCTGAAATAGTATAATTGCCTGCCCCCAGGTTGGAAAAAGTTCCGGATGCCTGGAATGTGCCTCCATTAATATTATAAGTAAACCCTCCTGCACCCCCGGATGCAGATGCAGTAATACTTCCATTCGTAGCCCCCGGAGCTGTCGGATGAGTGATGGTGCCGGTTACTGTTATGGTAACCCCGGAGCAAGGATTGATTGCAACCAGGTTAAACACAGCAGTACCTGTACATCCGTTTACATCTTTTGCTGTAACGGTATATGTACCCGCACTTAAATTGGAAAAAGTTCCCGATGCCTGGAAGATGCCGCCATTTAAACTGTATGTATAACCACCCGCTCCGCCGTTGGCTGATGCGGTAATGCTTCCGTTGTTATTACCTGTTGTCGGTTGCACCAACGTTGCAGTCACGACAATAGTTACTCCTGCACAGGGATTGGGAGCAACCAATGTAAAAGTTGATGATGTACCGGTGCAGCCATTTCCGTCTTTCGCAGTAATGGTATAAGACCCGGCCGCTAAACTACCGAATGTACCTGATGGCTGGAATGGCCCCCCGTTGATACTGAATGTAAAGGTTCCGTTACCACCTGTTGCCGATGCGGCAATGCTGCCGTTACTGATGCCGGGTGCAGTCGGGTTGGTAACCGTTCCTGTCACAGAGATGGTAACTCCGGCACAGGGATTGGGAGGCGGAGTGTTTCCACCTCCTCCTTTGTCGCAGGAATAAATGATGAACACAACAGAAAATAAGAGGAGGCTAAATGACCGGATACGCAAGATAATTTTCACGTTAGTTTTTTTATTCAAACGAAACATTAAAATACCGGGTTGCCTCCGGGTGATAAAATTCAGGAATGCTTTAAGGGATGAAGCAAATACAAAAAGCAGAGAGAAAAAATAATTGGGCCTTACATTGGTCCGGAACAACTGTATTCCTCTTTATCTCTTTTTCTCCTTTTGCTCTTAGCAAAATACTACAAGCTATCTCAAAAGTGAAATGGAGCACAAACCTGCCTGCCGGCAGGCACGAAGCACACAAAGAAATTTATTGTTTAAAACCATAGCGTTGTGTCCTTTGTGTAACCTTTGTGTCCTTTGTGTTCCTTCAAATTAAGACTTTTGAGATGAGTTCTAAAGAGTTCGCGGTTTTTTTGAATGGGTAAATGGCTTTATACCGACTGATAGCAATATCCCCCCGCTGTTCAGTTTTACATTCCCCAATCCCACGCCGCCCAATGGCAGTTTGATATAAGGTTCCGCCATCACGGAAAAATTTTTCCCGATATTCCGCTGGTATCCTCCCGATAATGTAAGTACAGAAAAATAATTATTGTTTTTGTCCCTTGCCGTGTAATTACGGGTCACCGTCTGACCGGTTGGGGTGTATTTATAATAGTATTTATAGGTCTCCTTCTTCATCAGATAAGAAGAAAGCCCGGCCGATGCAAACCAGTTTTGCTTTGATGAATGTCCAAAATGATAACTCAGCGAGAGGGGAATCTCATGCACTTTGCAGTCGCCTTCCACTTTTTCGAGGATCGGGTAATAGGTCCAGAAACTGGCGGCAGGATGATAGGACCCGGGTGATGAAGTGTAAATTTTACGGGCCGTGTAAAATCCCGACCTGATCGTCAGCCTGTCCCTGATGGTATAACCCAGGCCGCCACCCACCAGCAGTTTTGTTTTGCCCAACTGGTCACCCGGGGTTGCACTGACATCCGGGCCGGCAGACAATGAAAAAAAGAAACTGTTTCCTTTTTTATTTTTATCCTTTTTCTTCTTTTCCGGTGAAGGCTGAACCGCCAAAATATTTTCTTTATTGCTGCCTTTCTCTGCCTGCGGTTCATTGACTGAAGGCTTTGTATTATTTGCAACAATCACCTGTACTTTATTTTCTGTTTTAATGTTGTTGTTGTTATCTTTTTGATCGGGAACTGCAATGGAAGTAATATTATTTTTTTGCAGCTGATCAGGTTGGTTCTGGCTCAGCCCGTTCTTTTTACTATTCTTCGCCGAAGGGCCGGCATAATTATCCTTAAGCCGGTACACCGGATTAATTTTTTTATAACCCCCTGGAATCACTGGTATTTTATTTTGCCTTTCTTTATGACCACCAGGAGTTACAAAAGCCGTAACAGGCTCAGCCGGGTTTGAACTCGTTTTATCGATACTGGTTTCATGGATTCCCCCGGCCCCTTCACTGTTTTTACTTTTATTATCATCATTGGGATTCCTTTTTAAAGTAACCTGTTTTTCTTTATCACCGTTTTGACTCTGCACAGTTGTATTTGCCATTGTTTCCTGCCTCTTTTCATTCCCGGATTTATTGCTCAACAGCCAGGTACCCGCCCCGCCCAGCAACAGGAATAACAGCAAGAAGAAAATGATCCTTCTCCGGTTATTCTTTTCCACCGGGAGATGTTTGTCCAGCAGTTTTTCCATCCCGGCCCATGCTTTTTCATCGTATGGCGGGTGGTGATGGCTGGCAGCCTCCCTGATCTTATTTTCCAATTCTTCAAATTGCATTCCTGACGAGTTTTATATCATTCTTCTTAAATAATATTTTCTGCAATTGCCTTCTTGCTTTGGAAAGATTGGATTTGGAAGTCCCGGTGGAAATGCCCAACTGGCCGGAAATTTCCTCATGACTCAATCCTTCAATGATAAACAGGTTAAAAACGGTGCGGTACCCGGGTGATAATTCCTGGATGGCACGGATGATCTCTTCATATGATAATTTTTCAACCGCATCTTCATGGATCGTCGGCAAATGATATACCACGCTGTCAAGCTGGGTGATCATCTGGTGTTTCTGGTTCTTCCGGAAATGATCAATGGCGGTATAGACCATGATCTTCCGCAACCATCCTTTGAAGGAACTGATCACATCCGCATAAGCCGGCTGGTAATGGTGGATCTCCCTGAAAATTTTCAGGAACCCGTCGTTCAGTATTTCCACGGCATCTTCCTGTTTATTGGCATACCGGTCGCAGATGGCCATAGCATACCCGTAGAAAGAGCTGTATAAAATTCGCTGGCTCTCCCTGTTGTTGTGGCCGCAAGCCTCAACATGCCGGGTAAGTTCCTCTGCTGATAGCAAGTCCTGATAGTGTTTCATGACTGAATCGGTGCCGGAATCCGGGGGGTTGCCTCTTTGTACCTCCCCGGGGTATACAAGTTACATTTTTTTCCTGTATCCCCTTTTATCCACCTCAACATATGAAAGTTGATAATATTAACCGCAGAGCCGCAGAGAACGCAGAGTAAAACAAGTCAGACTAAAAGCATCACAAAAGTGAAAAGGAGCACAAAGAACACCACGGACCCTGCCAACCGGCAGGCAGGCACAAAGCACACAACGAAATTTATTGTTTATTACCAAGGCGTAGTGTCCTTCGTGTATCCTTCGTGTATCCTTCGTGTATCCTTCGTGACCTTCGTGTTCCTTCAAATTTCGACTTTTGAGATGAGTTCTAAAATAACTCTGCGCTCTCCGCGGCTCTGCGGTTATTTATTTTTATCCTAACCGGATTTTTTTTCAGGTCAATCTGATAGGCCTGCTTTCATAAATTACACCTGCTGTTATAAATACTTCGGTAATAAAAATTGCAGCTATCGTCCCGTTTGTTTGAAAAAGACCGGCTAATATAATATTTGACACAATATTCAAAACTCCGCCCAGCGTGAATATCCTGAAATAAGCTTTCTTCCGTTCCGTTGCCAGCAGGACCAGCGTGAAAGGAATATTCAGGCATACGATCACCAGTACGATACATAACATCCGGAGTATATACACAGAATGAACCGCTTCATCAGCGCTGAAGAAATATAAGACCCGCGGAGAAAGAATAAACAAAACAATACTCCCGGCCATTACGCAGATCAAAAAAGGAACATAACTTTTCTGCAAAAAGCTGATCAATTCCTTTTTCCCCGATACTACAACACGGCAGACCCGTGGATAGATGCTTTGTGAAAAAATGACCAGCACCTGCTTGGCAACAAAAAATATTCTTTCCGCAATGCTGAAATAACCAGCGACAAGATCATTGGTAAAAAGACGTAAAATAAAAACATTGGCATACTGGCAGGTGTTCATGGAAAGATTAGTGACCGTGTAATGCCACCCTTCTTTTAATTCATTTCTTATTGCTCCCAATCCTGTTCTTTTGATTGTAATCTTAAATACCCTGCAGGCGATCCAGGTCCCGGCGACTACCGAAAGGATATTTCCAACACCCATAAAGAACAGGAAAAGAAAATCATCCTCCTTATTTTTTATAAAAAGAAAAACAAGAACCACAAACAGGATCCTGCCCGCCAGCGTGGTGAGAACGATGAACCACATTTTCTCCATACCCTGGAAAAACCAGTTCACCAGGAAGGACTGGCCCAATACAAATACAAAAGCCATGAGGTATAACAAAAGATGGGTCCGGAACAAGGGTACGACAAGTACGAGTATTAATAACAGTAAAAATGAAAAGAGACATAAAAAAATTTTGGTAAAAAAAACGGTGGAAAAATTTTTTGAGATACTGTCCCGGTCATCCCTGTATAACGCCACGTTGCGGGTGGCTGTCTGGTTAAATCCGTATTCGGAAAAAGTGGAAAGAAAGATCATGACAACCTGCGCCACGGCCACCACCCCGAAACCATCCGCACCGATAATGCTGATCACATAGGGTATGACCAGCAACTGCAGCGATGAATTGATAAGCTGGACGAACCCAAGGGAGAAGAAATTAAGAGCCAGGTTATTTTTTTTCTCAGCCGGCATAGATACGGACGAAGGTAATAAGGCTGAAACGATCTGTGCAAAAATTTAAAGCAGCGATAAGCTATATCTAATGTGCTTATTACTTTTTTTAACCACGGCGGCCACTGAGATACACAGCGGCTTAAACCGTGATACGCTGTGTCCGCTGTGGTTATAAAAAGTTTTGAACAAATGCTGAAAATAAATTCACCTGACAATAAACGTAGAATCGTTCTTCATCATGATATGGTAAACCGTATCCCTGTCGTTGATCTTTACAACCGGGTATGCGCTGGCGAGGTAACGCATCGGGCCGCTCTTATCCTGCATGGTCAGGTGTACCTGGAAAGCATGATCCCCCGGCAAGAGGCTGAAACAAATTTCAGGTTTAACCAACCGGGCGGAATCGTTATAGGATCCCGGTGTATCTTCTGAAAGAAGGGAAAAATAACCCGGGCTTTTGTTTACGGAAGGATCGATCTGAAAGCAGCATTTTTTATTCTGCGAAGCGAGATGCCGGCTAACAAATTCGCTGATGATGTCAAGACACATATCATAATCACCTTTATTTTTTCCATCTACAGTTTCTGTGGCACCATTGGAAAGTGATATGCTTTTTTTCCCGAGGCGTATCGTTAAACCAAATGAAGGCGCATCATAGATGATACCGTCCAGTTTTTTGATATGCAGGTCGTCAATATTAAACTGGATCAGTGATTCCAGTAAACTGTCGAGTTCCTGTTGTGTAGCCATAAAAGTATAATGATTGTGAATGGTATTATGATGTCCCGACTGCACACAACTATCCCGGCTGATAAAGCTATGGCTGGATTCATTGACCATGCCTCCTCCATAATACGTTTCAATGACCAGGCTATCCGGCCAGTTTTTCAGTTTGGAGAGAAGGGGACGGTCTTTATCCGGTACATTGCGGGAAGAGCCACAGGCGGCAAATAACAGTATGGAGAAAAGGAAAATAAAATTTTTCATAACCCTAAGTTAGCAATAAAAAATAATGCTATTTCAGGATGTAAGGGTAATGGATTTTACATAAAAAATAATATACGGGCAGTGATGAAACAGGCTTAAAAATTGTTAATAAAAATTAAAACAAACAAATATGAATCCCGGAAAATTACTAAACCCGTATCCTACACAACAGTTATACAGAGAATATGGTTTCAACTGACCACCCTGTAAACCTTCCATTTCTGCGTACCCGGAACGATCAGCGGGGCAATCGCATCGGAATATGGTTTGAACTGGGGTTGACCCATTTCGGAAAGGGCGATGGTAAAGTCTTCGAGATTTTCAAATTCATATTCATCAATCACCAGGGAAGGCGACTCGCCGATATGCCCCACATATACTCTGCTTTTTGATTTTGAAAAACGGGAAGAACGGAATTTCTCTTCTCCCCAGGCCTTCATTATATCCAGCGCCTGTTTTTGTTTTCCAAAAACAATTTCCAGGGACCATTGACAGATGTACATAAAATGATGTTTTAATTAACTGAAAAAAATATTTTACCGGGAGATCATTTGAGCAACTTATAAAACTTCTGCAATTCCGCCATCTCCGTTGCCGGCAACACTTCATTATTATCATATTTTGATTTATAAAACAATACCCTTTTGTGCTGCGGGTATTTTTCCAAAATGGCATCGATCATCCTGCCCGTTTCCTCATCTTTTATGAAAAGCGGCTCTGATATTGGCAAAGGCGATTTGTCCCGGGTTGGTCTTTTTAAAATAATGGCCTCCAGTGTGGCCAGTTTACCCGCCGGGATACTCTTTACTTTCTGCGCCTTCCCGTACAACCCCTGCAATTGTTTTTTGCTCAGCCCTCCCCGCTCCTGGTACTGGTGCAGCAGGCTTTGGGTAAATGAGGACAGCGGCTGCGCTTCGAGCACGGCCTTTAATATATCAAGCACAATATCTACATCGGGTTTTAGTCTTTGCATAAAATAATAAGGGTGAAATTAAGCAAAAACTAATCTTCACGGGAATAACTCAATTTGGGATAAAACCAGAAAAGAAAATATTTTACCACAAAGGGCACAAAGTCTTTTCACAAAGAACACAAAGAATCCTTTGTGAACTTAGTGTTGCATTTTTTTTGTGGCCTTTGTGGTAAAATCAATCACTGCTCAATTTGATTTTTTCGCCTATTGGCAATCCTCGTCACTTCTTTAATCAATGCATTTCATCAAGCACAATATACCTCTTATCAAAGGGATTTTTATACGGTCACCGGGTTTATTTCTTTTGTATAGACAATAATAAACCCAGTTTCCATTATTTTTTAAATTAAAAACATAAACCATGAAATCAATCATCAGCAAAGCCATGTTGCTTGTCGGTATCAGCGCAACGCTTCTTTCTTTTTCACCAATCTCAAATCCGGGTGGTGAAGGATTTGAAATTTTCCTGAACAACAAAGTTGTGATCCAGCGGTTCGGGAACGATCTCAACACACAAAACAGCCTGCAATTGAATGCCTCCTCTCCCAACGACCGGCTGATCATCAAATATCATCATTGCGGCCAGGTAGGTAAGAACAGGATCATCACGATCCGGGACGGGCAAAATAATTTGCTGAAAGAATTCAAGTATGCCGATCTCCCCACACCGGTTGCCGCCATGTCGTTGCCGGTCAAAGAAATTCTTAACCTGAATAAAAACAACAGCACATTAAAAATGTATTATTCCTCCAGTGAATTACCAAATGGCCGCCTGCTGACATCAATCGTTGTTGGGAACAAAATTGTTGCACAACCATAAGCTGATAAGAAGATGAATAAAAAGCCACGAACCCGCCTGCCGGCCGGCAGGTCACACGAATGACACGAATGAATACAATTAAATACAAATATTTTGCCTTCGGCAATGTAATCAATTGTTGAACTGAGCAAAGCGAAGCATTCGTGAAATTCTATATTCAATTTATTCGTGCCATTTGTGTTATTCGTGGCTTAACCCCTTTGAAATACTTTGTAAGTTTTATAGAAAAGAATCGGTATTCTGATTTGATGCTACATTACAGAAAACGTGAAGAAAAATTCAAATCCCCGTTGTTAGAAACACAACGGGGATTTTGGAATTTGGAATTTGTTACCTGCCTGCCGGCAGGCAGGTTTGTGATTTTATCCTTATACGTGTCCTTCCGCCAGCATCGCATCAGCCACTCTCACAAACCCGGCAATATTCGCTCCTTTTAAATAATCAATATTCCCATCTTCGCCCTTCCCGTATTGAATGCACTGATCATGTATCTTTTCCATAATGCCTTTCAACCGGTTCTCCACTTCTTCTCTTGTCCAGTAGAGACGCGCAGAGTTCTGCGACATCTCCAGTCCCGATACTGCCACACCTCCGGCATTGGTGGCTTTGCCGGGAGCATACAGGATACCGTTCTTTTGCAATAAGGAAATAGCTTCCGGTGTAGTCGGCATATTGGCTCCTTCCGCAACCAGTTTGCAGCCATTGGAAATTAATTTTTGCGCATCCGCTTCATTCAGTTCATTCTGCACTGCGCAGGGTAATGCCACATCGCAGGGTATCTTCCAGGGCCTTTCACCTTCATAATAAGGACACCCGTAAGCATCCGCATATTCGGAGATGCGGCCGCGGCGGTTATTCTTTAAATCCATGATATAAGCCAGTTTCTCCGTAGTAATGCCATCCGGATCGTATATAAATCCATCGCTGTCGGATGCCGTCAACGGGATACCACCAAAGGCAATGGTTTTTTCTATCGCATATTGCGCCACGTTACCACTGCCGGAGATCAGTACTTTCTTGTTTTTGATCGAATCCCCTTTCTCCTTCAGCATTTCATCTACAAAATACAACAGGCCGTAACCTGTGGCTTCGGGGCGGATCAGGCTGCCGCCATACGCAGCGCCTTTACCGGTCAATACGCCGTTGAACTGGTTGGATAATCTTTTAAATTGCCCGAACAGGAAACCGATCTCACGGGAACCCACGCCGATATCACCGGCAGGTATGTCCGTATCCTTCCCGATATGACGGAAAAGTTCGGTCATAAAACTCTGGCAGAAATTCATCACTTCATTGTCTGATTTTCCTTTGGGATCAAAATCGGAACCGCCTTTTCCCCCGCCCATAGGCAATGTGGTCAGCGAATTCTTAAATACCTGCTCGAAAGCAAGGAATTTCAAAACACTCAATGTAACATTCGGATGAAAACGAAGCCCGCCTTTGTAGGGCCCGATCGCGTTATTCATCTGAACCCGGTATCCGCGGTTCACCCGGAAATTACCTTTATCATCCACCCAGGGCACCCGGAAAATGATGATCCTTTCGGCTTCGATCATACGCTCCAGGATGTTGGCCTTTTTGTATTCGGGATGTTTTTCAATAAAAGGAATAACGGCAAGGGCTACCTCGTACACAGCCTGGTGAAATTCCTGCTGGGCGGGATTACGTTTTTTTACCAACTCCATGAAAGCTTCAATGGCTTCAGTGGGAGATTGTTTAGTTGCAAGCATAATGGTGTAAAATTTATGGTTAATCAATCATTCGGCAGGGCGATTGACACCCCCCGAAAAATAAAAAGCAAAGTATAAAATAATTACGAACAATAGATACGAACTGACGAAAATCATTATTTTTAACAATACTTCCTGATTTCTTTGTACTCTGTATTAAAACCTGGTGAAGGTTAAGAAGGGATTATTTTTTGCGCATGGATTGCCCGATGACATCCAGTAATCCGTTTATTCTCTTATCATCCATCAGTTGCCAGAACATGATGCCATTGAGCCCCCGGCTGATGACATAACGGGTTTTTTGTTCAACAGATATACTGTCATCAAAGGTCACAAATAATTTTTCCCGGCTGTTGTATAAAAAAGGAGCTGCAGCTATACTGTCCCGGTAAAAATCAAATCCATTTTGAGAGCTAAATGCCATTTCAAAATTGCGGTAACTCACCCCATTCCTGAATTTCCCCGGCTGGTACAACCCGTTGTTGATGTTTTCCACCCCGGAAAATATCCTGGCATAAAAAGCGGCGCCGATAACAAGTTTATTTGCAGGAACTCCAACCGATAAAAGATAACTGACCGCATGATCCGCTGATTCTTTTTGCTGTGAAGTGGAATATAAAGGCGTATGATGCCCGGTAACGGTACTGTAACCATGTACAAGATCATAGGTCATCAGGTTTACCCGGTTCACCAGCGGCATTACTTTATCCCATTCAACCGATTTTTCCAGGTAAGAAGTGAAACCGCCGGCTGCAAAACTTATTTCTTTCTTTTTTCCCAATGTTGCCCGAAGATCTTTGATAAGCGCTGTGAAGTTGATCTTGTCATTTGCAGAAAACGGATGATCCGGCGGGCCGGGTATAGCAGGATATTCCCAGTCCAGGTCAATGCCATCTGTTTGAAAATAATCACTCACTTGTTTGACCGAGGTGGCAAATTCTTTCCTGCCTAGTTCCGTTGAAAAAACACCGGAACAGGTATAGCATCCTCCCCACCCTCCCAATGACAACAATACTTTTAATGAGGGGTTTCTTTTCTTAAGTTGTACCAGGTTCCGTATGGTCGAACTGTCGCGTGCATTGGAAACATGCAGGCGGTTTTCTTTCAGGTGACAAAAACTGAAAATGACCTGGGTTAGTTTTTCTACGGGGAAACTGTCCATGGTTACCGGGTCCCCTGCATAATATGCGATCACTTGCGGTCTGTGTTTCTTACCCGGTTTGCTTTTTACCGGCTGTGCAGATACCGTTGTGTGAAAAAGTATTGCAGAGAGAAAAACAACCAGATTCCTGAACATGATATCATTTTTTATACAAGTTATTCCATTCTGATTACGTAAAAAACTTCTTATCATATATTTTGAAAAAAATAATTATCGCCACAAAAACACGAAGGAAAAAATTTTGTGAACCTTTGTGACTTTGTGTCTAAGTGGCTAAAATTTTAATTTTTTAGAGATGCACTATTACCTTAAATAGCCATAAAAAAAAGAAAACACTTAATCACATAACAAACGTCAGAAAAAGTTGAATTTTACACTGTATAATACAACACATTTAGAACTCATCTCAAAAGTCGTAATTTGAAGGAACACAAAGGTCACAAAGGTCACACAAAGAACACAAAGCCTTTGTTATAAACAATAACTTTCTTTGTGTGCTTTGTGCCTGCCTGCCGGTAGGCAGGGTTCGTTGTGTTCTTTGTGCTCCATTTCACTTTTGAGATAGCTTGTAATAAGTGAAAAGAAATAGTGAGATGATTTTCATGTTTCAGCAATCCGTTGCACCGGGTTCTTTTTTCATCATACGTTTTCAAATTGATTTTCACTACTTTTAAAATGAAATTATTTTATGAATGGAGGCCAGGTCATTGCCCGGGAGTTGAAGTCGCGGGGCGTAAAATTTTTATTTACGCTTTGCGGGGGACATATTTCCCCGATATATGTGGAAGCGGAGAAAGCGGGCATTGAAGTTATTGATGTACGAAATGAAGCCACCGCTGTTTTTGCCGCCGATGCGGTTTCCAGGATTACCGGTATTCCCGGTGTGGCGGCCGTAACGGCAGGACCCGGTATCACCAATTGCATCACGCCCATAAAAAATGCACAACTCGCACAATCAGCTATTCTTGTGATAGCAGGAGCCACGGCCACCCTGCTCCGCAACCGGGGAGCTTTGCAGGATATCGACCAGTCATCGATTGTACGATCACTGGTAAAAAAAATATACAAAGTTTCCCGGTTGAATCAATTGGGGAAAATGGTGCAGGAAGCCATGTCTGTGGCAGGTGAAGCAGTTCCCGGTCCTGTTTTCATGGAATGCCCTGCCGATATTTTATATGATGAAGCTATCGTGCGGGAATGGTATGCCTCCAATGATGATCCCAATAACAATAGCCTGAAAAAAAAGATCATCCGATGGTATATTCAGCGTCATATGAACCGGATGCTTAAAGAACCCGGGCAAAAAGATCTTACCCCGGCAAAAAAAAGTGATTCTCCTGTTGCAACAAAGCAACAGTTGAATATACTCGCCGGCATGATCAGTCAATCGGAAAGGCCGGTAATGGTAATGGGAAGCGGCGCTCTTTTTGATCCCACACTTGCCACTGAATTAGCTGATGCGGTCAATCAGTTGGGTATACCGGTTTATTTAAGCGGTATGTCAAGAGGATTATTGGGAAAAAATAATCCCTTACATTTTCATCATCACCGCAAAGAAGCATTAAAGAAAGCCGACCTGGTCATTCTCGCGGGGCTTCCCGTGGATTTCAGGCTTAATTACGGCAAAGGGATTTCAAAAGAGGCCAAAAAGGTCGCTATTAACCTCGATCAGCATGAACTACAGAAAAATATTCATCCCCATGTAAAGATCCATAGCGACCCGGCTGCCTGTTTCATATCATTACAAAAAGAAAGATCATCCTGGCCTTCATGGACTGAATGGAAAAAAGAACTGGAAGACCGGGAGGAGAAAAGAGAAATGGAAATAAATGAAATGGCAGCAACTACAGGAAAGGGAATCAACGCTGTTTCTTTGTTTCAAAAAATGGATGAACTGATACCGGCTAATTCGATCATTGTTGCCGATGGCGGCGATTTTGCAGCCACCTGTTCTTATATTCTTCATACAAGAAAACCGCTGGGATGGCTGGATGCCGGTGTCTTCGGAACATTGGGTGCCGGGGGCGGTCTTGCATTGGGTGCGGCCCTGTGCAATCCCGGGGATTATGTTTTTATTGTATATGGAGACGGAAGTGCCGGTTATAGTTTGGCCGAGTTTGATACATTTACAAAACTGGGTTTAAAGATCTGTGCCATTGTTGGAAACAACGGATCCTGGGCCCAGGTGGCAAGGGAACAGGTGAACATATTGGGAACCGATACAGCAACGAAATTGTCTTATTCCGATTATCACCTCATTGCAGGATCATTCGGAGCTGAAGGAGAAAGAACAGAAAATATGGAAGGATTTGAACAGGCATTCAAAAAAGCTATACAGAATATGGACCGGGGAAAACCATATCTGGTCAATGCCATTATTGAATCAACGGCTTTCCGCGAGGGAAGTATATCTTTTTAAACCGGGAAAAATGATGACGATAACAGAAAAATTGGGAACGATTGCTCACCTGGTAAAATGGAGACTGAACTGGAGTAAAAAGGATCTTGATTTTTTCCCGAAAGAAAAAGTTTCAGCAAAATTTATCACCGCCCGTCATGCTGCTTCTTTGATCAAAGATGAATCGGTATGCATCAGCAGCGGTATTGCCGGCAACGCAAGATGTTCTGCTTTTTTCTGGGCGATAAGGGAACAATTTCAGAAAACCGGTCATCCATGCGGACTCACCTGGATAAATATTGCCGCACAGGGCGGCCGCGGTAAAGTTCCGGGCACCATAGAAGAGATCGCATGGCCCGGCCTGCTCTCCTGTTATATAACCGGTCACCACGAAACCGCCAGGGCCCAGCTGATCATGGCCGAAAAAGGTCAACTGGAATTGCATGCCATGCCGCAGGGTGTGATGGCATTGTTGCTGAAAGAAATGGGAAATGAAATTCCGAATGACCATTATTCCTCCATTGTGGGTCTCCATACATTGTTTGATCCCCGCCTGGGAGGAAGCACGGCATTAACGGAAAATGCAAAGAATAAACTCGTGAGCGCTGATGGCGATCTCCTGCGATACCATTTGCCCCGCCCGGATATTGCCCTATTCTGTGCACCGTATGCCGATGTGGAAGGAAATATTTATTTCCATCATGCCGCTACGATCAGTGAAAATAAATTCTCGGCAAAAGCCGCCAGGGCGAATAACGGGAAGGGCATGGCAACCGTTTCATCCATCATACCCAAAAATGAGAAGATGATCAGTATGAAGGCTGATGAAATCGATCATATCGTTGTACATCCATATAATGAACAAACAGCCAGTATAAAACAGAAAAAATACTGGCCTATGTTCTCACCCGGATCAACCGAAGACCCGGTAAAGTCTATGACAAAGATCCGTTTCATTAACCGGTTCTTAAAGATCACCCCGGTGCGGGGTAAAACAGAACATTTGCTCGGAAGGTTGGGCGCCCTGCTATTTGTAAGGGAAACAAAAAAAAATGCACTGGTCAATATCGGTGTCGGTTTCCCGGAAGAAGTGGTGAACCAGTTAATAAAATACAACCATCATGCTGATATAAATTTCACAACAGAAGCCGGCGCATTTGGTGGTCTTCCGTCATCGGGTGTTTTCTTTGGCGCATCCATCAACCCGGTTCATCTTGAATCTTCCACCGAAACATTTTTGCGTTACTTAAATGACCTGGATGCGGCAATATTGGGATTTTTGCAGATCGACAGCCGGGGAAATGTCAATGCTTCGAAAAGAGGTGAAAAGATCACGGATTATGTCGGAGCCGGTGGTTTCCCCGATATTGCTTCGGGAGCCAAAACGGTTTTCTTTGTAGGCACCTGGATGTCGGGCGGAAAATTTGAAATAAAGAATAATCAATTGCTTTTATCAAAAAAGGGGAAGCCCAAATTTGTCCGGCAGGTTGATGAGATCACATTCAACGGGGCGGAAGGGTTGAAATCAGGAAAGAAAATATTTTATATCACCAATGTGGGTGTCTTTACCTTAACAGGAAAAGGATTGGAACTGATCATGGTCATGCCCGGGATTGATATTGAAAAAGATATTACCGGGGTAAGTGAAGCACTCATTCATTTGCCGGAAGATAAAAAAGTTGCCGTGGTTGATGTTTCTATTTTTAATCCAACCGCATTCTCCATCACGCGGAAACCGGATGAATGAAAAATCACAAAAAACAAGATCCAAGATCCTCAAAAAAAAATCAAATCACAAGAAGCAAATTCCAAATAAATGAACACAAAAAATGAAAAAGCAGAAAAGTCCGGTTACATGAAAAGATGATAATTCTTAAAATATATTTTTATTTTTTTTATACCCCATTTTAAAAAAGCTGCTTTTTTTATTTTGATTTTTTTTGGCTCTTGTGATTTGGTTCTTGGAATTTTTTATAAAAAGCTAATGGGAAAAACTTTATTACTAAAAGACGGCCCGTTCTCCATCTGGAAAGAACACGGTATCAGCCGGGAAGCAATCGATTTCCTGGACAGCATTGCCTGGGGAAGCGATGGTGCCGTGTATGAACACAAGAACACACCCGAACATTTTAAATACATCACCAACCCATACCTTGTCTTTATCACCGAAGAAGATAAGATCATGGGCACGGCGGTGTTTTGCAATCCGCAGGTAACCGTGGCGGGTCAGCCTTACAATTATTATTACACCCGTTATTTTGCTTCTTCCCCGGCCATCAGGGGAAAAGGGGTCATCAAGCGGCTGGCGATTGAGGTTATGAGTTCAATACGTGAAGGCGAACAGGCGAAAACCATCTTCGTGGGCTTTGTTGAAAAAGGAAACAGGAGTTCCTATAAAGTTTCTGAATCGGCCGGTTATCATACCATCGGTAAGATCAAGACAAACGGGTTCAGCCGGTTTTTCCCGAAGCGGTCCAAAAATATACAGCAAATAATTTCCGATCATGATAAAAAAGAAGTGATCAGATTATTGAAAGATCAGTACCGGGAACATGCCCTGGTGCAGTTTGATTCTTTGTTCATGCATGACAATTATTATGTCATAAAAGAGAATGATGAAATAGTGGCCGGTTGCCAGTTTCATAAAGCGCATTGGGTGATCAATAAAATGCCGGGGCTGATGGGGAAAATAATTCTGAACGTGGTGCCCCGCATTCCCCTGCTCAACAAATTATTCAATCCGAAAAAATTCCTATTCCTCGCCTTCGAAGGGATCTATTTCAAACCCGGTAAAGAAAAGAAACTTCATGAATTATTTGAAGGCTTACTGGCAAAGGAAAAACTAAAAACAGCCTTGTTCTGGATGGATGAGAAATGCCCCTGGCGTAGTGCGCTGAACCGTTATGGCAAACAGGGACTGATCAGCAAGTTTGTAAAAGATTCTGATGTTTATATCATGGCTTCCTACCGGAATATGACACCGGAAGAAATTGAAAAAACAGAAAAAAGCCCGCTCTATGCTTCGGGGTTTGATTATATTTAACAAGCATGATCAAAGCTCTGTGTAACTCTGATACTCTGTATCTCCGTGTTGAAAATAAAATTGAAACTTTTTCTAATCACTCTCCTCCAGGTGAAAATGCTGATGATGCGCCCCCGCAGCAACATGCAATGCAAAGGCCATGATGGCTGTATCTTTCAGTAAATTGATGAGCGCCATCTTCTGCATTTCTTTGGCCCCGGCATGCAGGTAATTGGGCAAATGGATCGCTAAAATGAAAATGAGCAGCAGGGCGGCAAAAATGTAACCGGTAATTTTTACAAACTGGTTTGTCATGAATGACAAACCCACCAGGATGAAACCAACACCAACTATATAGGCCCAGTTAATTCCTCCGGGAAGATTAACCGGCACATACACCAACAGATCACGGGGATACACAAATGAAAAAATTCCAAATGCGATCAGGACTACCGATAACAAATAAATGGAGACCCGGGAGACGATATGGTAATGTTTCATAGTTGAAAAATTTGCGAGAAGGTAGAATGATCCGCCCGGAAAAAATATGATTTAAATCTTCCCTCCGTATGATGTTCTTCCATACCGATGCAGAATGACAGGGGATGTGAACGGAAATGGGCAGGGAATACGGTATGAAAAGCTTTCATCCATTCAAAAAAATCAACAGGTTTTCTACCGGTTTATTTTGAAAACTCAGCTCTTATTACATTCAGCGCACCCCCGGCTTTGAACCACCCGATCTGTGATTCATTATAGGTATGATTCACCGAAATAATATCCATCGTGCCGTCGGCATGATTCAGGATGACCGTTAAAGGCTGGCCCGGTGTGAACGAAGTGAGACCAATGATATCAATGCTGTCATCTTCCTGCACCTTATCGTAGTCTTCCTTATTGGCAAATGTGAGGGCGAGCATGCCCTGTTTTTTCAGGTTGGTCTCATGTATTCTTGCAAAACTTCTTACCAGGATCGCCCTTACTCCAAGATGCCTTGGTTCCATGGCTGCATGTTCCCTGGATGAACCTTCACCGTAATTCTCATCACCCACAACAATACTACCAATACCCGCAGCTTTATAAGCCCTGGCTGTAGCGGGCACAGGGCCATACTCACCGGTGAGAAGATTTTTTACCGAATCCGTTTTATCATTGAAATAATTGATGGCCCCGATCAGCATGTTGTTGCTGATATTATCGAGATGGCCGCGGAATTTTAACCAGGGACCCGCCATCGAAATATGATCCGTAGTGCATTTCCCTTTTGCCTTTATTAAAAGTTTCAAACCTTCCAGGTCTTTTCCTTCCCAGGCTTTGAACGGTTCCAGCAACTGCAGCCGTTTGGAATCCGGTGCCACTTTTACTTCTACCTTAGATCCATCAATAGCCGGTGCCTGGTAGCCGGCATCACCTACCTCAAACCCTTTGGGCGGTAATTCAAAACCCGTAGGTTCATTCAGCATCACTTCTTCACCTTTTGCATTTTTCAATTTATCTTTTAACGGGTTAAATAAAAGGGTACCCGCCATAGCCAGTGCAGTTACCAGCTCAGGTGAACCAACAAAAGCATGGGTGCTGGAAAGCCCGTCATTTCTTTTTGCAAAATTCCTGTTGTAGGATGTAACGATGGTATTCTTGCGGTTGGGGTCATCTATATGCCTGGCCCATTGACCGATACAGGGTCCGCAGGCATTGGCCAGTACCATGCCGCCCACATCCTCAAATTGTTTAATAAAGCCATCCCTTTCAATCGTATAACGAACCTGTTCACTTCCCGGTGTAATAGTAAATTCAGAAACGGCCTTTAATCCCTTGCTCATCGCATCTTTCACGATGGAAGCGCTGCGGCTGATATCTTCATACGATGAATTGGTGCAGGAACCGATCAGCGCCACTTCAATTTTTTGCGGCCAGCCGTTTTTTTCCGCCACAGCCTTTAATTGCGAGATCGGCGTTGCGAGGTCGGGTGTGAATGGACCATTCAAATAAGGTTCGAGTGTATTTAAATCCAATTCCAGTAACTGGTCATAATAATTTTGCGGGTTTGCATAAACTTCTTCATCCGGGCGAAGATGTTCTTTTATTTTGTCAGCCATCTTCGCAACGTCTGCACGTCCTGTTGCCCCGAGATAAGCGCTCATCTTTTCATCATAAGCAAATAATGAACAGGTAGCACCGATCTCCGCGCCCATATTGCATATGGTTCCTTTTCCGGTGGCGCTTAAACTATCAGCCCCCTCGCCAAAATATTCAATAATGGCACCCGTTCCTCCTTTCACCGTAAGTTGTCCGGCTACCCAAAGGATCACATCTTTCGCCGAGGTCCATCCGCTTATTTTACCTGTCAGTTTTACACCGATGACCTTTGGCATTTTTAATTCCCAGGGAAGACCTGCCATTACGTCAACCGCATCGGCGCCGCCAACTCCTATAGCGATCATTCCCAATCCGCCGGCATTCGGAGTATGTGAATCGGTACCGATCATCATACCGCCGGGGAATGCATAATTTTCCAGCACAACCTGGTGAATGATGCCGGCCCCCGGTTTCCAGAAACCGATCCCGTATTTGTCAGAAATGCTGGATAAAAAATCATAAACTTCCCGGTTTGTTTCGAGGGCAAGCTGCAGATCTTTTTTGGCTCCCACTTTTGCCTGGATCAAATGATCGCAATGAACGGTGGAAGGAACGGCCACTTTATTCCGGCCGGCTGTCATGAACTGAAGCAAAGCCATCTGGGCCGTGGCATCCTGCATAGCCACCCGGTCCGGGGCAAAGTCCACATAATCTTTTCCCCTTACATGAGGTTTTGTGGCGGGATGTGATAAATGTGTGTATAAAATTTTTTCAGTTAAGGTTAAAGGCTTACCAACAATCTTCCGGGCTTTTTCAATTTTGCCGGGCAATTCAGCATACAATTTTTTGATGAGGTCAAAATCGAAGATCATTCTATTGGTTTTAAAGGTGAAATCAAACGGGTCATACCGGTCAAAGTGGTCAACAACGAAGACTTATATGACCTATTTGACTTTTTTGACATATTTAACTGTTTTCGTGCCGCGAAAGTACGAAAATCAGGGGTCTGAATAAGTCCCTGCTTGATGAATGGAAAAATTTTTTATCTTAGGGCTATGAATAAGTTCAGAAATTTTGTTGAGTGGAATGCCTTTGGCGTATGCACTGCCATTGGCAACCGGATGGGTATAGCCACCAGCAAGATCCGGCAATATTTCATGTATGCTTCTATCCTCACGATGGGTTCCCCCATTATTATTTACATGATACTTGCTTTCTGGAGAAATATCCGGAAATATATCTGGGCGGCGAAACGGAATCCGTGGTATTATTTGTAGTGAATGGGCAATGGTGAATCGGATCACCGGTTTAATTATTTCTTCAATTTTATTTTGTTGATAAAAGGCGGAAAAGTCCGAAAGACCGAAAGTCAGGAAAGTCGGAAAGAATCAGTCTCTATTTTTTGAAACTACACTTCTGTATTGAATAATCTTATTTTAGTGAGCGTCTTCCGGTCTTCCGGACTTCCGGTCTTCCGGACTTCCGGTCTTCCCGTCTTTCCGACTTCCCGTCTTTCCGACTTCCCGAAAAAAACATTTTTATCCGGTTAAAAACTCAATCGTTACAAAACTCCAAAAGCTATTTTTATCGTATTAAGATTTACTTATATGCCTTTTAAATTTGAAAAATTACTTGTATGGCAAAAGGCTGTAGAACTTTCTGATATTATCCACAACCTGGTAAAGAGTTTCCCCAAAGACGAAATGTATGTTTTATCCTCACAAATCAGAAGGGCTGCTGACTCTGTTTCTTTAAACATTGTTGAAGGATCAACCGGGCAAACGAACCCGGAATTCAAACGGTTTCTGCGAATGGCATTAAGGTCTGATCTCGAAGTCGTCGGCTGCATATTCCTGGCGAAACGCAGGGGTTATATTGAAACAGACACATTTGAAAAAATATACAGGCATTGTGAAGAAATTCTTGTGATGATAAATTCACTTATAGATTCATTAGGATAGTAAAAAAAGTCGGTAAAGTCAGAAAGACCGGAAGTCGGAAAGTAACGGTCTTTATAATTAAACATTATTTTATTACACAGGAACATCTAACTGTAGTGAGAGTCTTTCGGTCTTCCGGTCTTCCGGTCTTTCGGTCTTCCGGTCTTCCGGTCTTTCGGTCTTCCGGACTTCCCTAACTTTTCTTAAATCAACTCCTGAAGTTTCGAAACGACCTCATCCACTTCCTCCTTCGTATTGTATTTGCTGAAGGAGAATCGAACAGTCACTAAGTTTGGATTATTGTTGATCGCCCTTATCACATGAGAGCCGATATCGGCCCCGCTGCTGCAGGCGCTGCCGCCGGATACACAGATATTGTTCATATCAAGGTTCATAAGGATCATTTCGGATTTTTCAGTTTTCGGGAAAGCTGCACTCAATACCGTGTACAGGCTTCGTCCCTCCTGGTCGCCGTTGAACTGAACGCCTTCAATATTTTTTCTTAACTGCCCGATCATATATGTTTTCAGCGATTGAATATGTTTGCTGTCGGTCTCATAATTAGCCATGGCGATCTCCAGCGCTTTGGCAAAACCAACAATGCCATAGAGATTTTCGGTCCCGGCACGCATATTTCTTTCCTGCCCGCCGCCGAGAATAAATGGTTTGATATGGATATTATCATTCACATATAAAATGCCGATGCCCTTCGGCCCGTGAAACTTGTGACCGGCCGCAGAAATAAAATGAACAGGCGTTTTACGAAGGTCCATCGGGTAGTGACCTACCGTTTGCACACAATCGGAATGAAAGATGGCATTATAGGATTTGCAGAGATTGCCCACTGCTTCGATATCAAGCATGTTGCCGATCTCATTATTGGCATGCATTAATGTAACCAGGCAGCGTTCCTTATGCGAGGATATCTGTTCTTCGAGGTCATCAAGATTTACATGACCGTTGCTGTACAGGTTCACATGACTGGTGGTCACCATTTCTGCATGATCATAATGCTCCACCGTATGCAGTACCGCATGATGCTCGACCGGCGATGAAATAATATGTTTGCATCCCAGGTCACGGATCGCAGCGGCAATGGCCGTATTATTACTCTCCGTTCCGCCGCTGGTAAAAAAAATTTCACCGGGGTTTGCGTTTAATAATTTTGCTACAGTCTTTCTTGCCGTTTCAATGGCCAGTCTCGTTTCCCTCCCGTAAGAATAAATAGATGAAGGGTTGCCGAACTTTTCCGTCATGTAGGGCAACATGGCTTCCAGCACTTCTTTGTCGAGTGCGGTGGTGGCTGCGTTATCGAAGTAGATGCGGTTCATACCCTTTACCTAAAGGAACTTAGTTTTAAAATGTCTGCAAAGATAAGCTAAGAGGATAAAAGAGATGAAAGAGATAAAAGAGGAAATAGCGGTAGTGTACTAATTTGAACTTTTGCCACTAAGACACAAAGACTTTAAGTAGCACAAAGTGTTCTTCATGAATCCTTCGTGGCTTCGTGCCGCAGCCTGCCACGAGGCACGAGGGGTGGCATAATTGTATAGAATTTCAAACTGATACACATCCAAAAGAGCAGGAAGTGATGCACTGGGCGTTTTATAACATTGAACAGTGAACCTGGATTAAACCTGCATCGCTACCCAAGAGCGGGCTTCTCTTTATCTCCTTTTCCTCTTTTAAACTCTTAGCCAATAATAGCCTCGCTATCTCACTAACTAAACTCTTTTATATCCCTCATCAGCTGCATCGCCATATTATTTGCCTTTGTTTCCAGGTCACTTTCGGCATAAATACGGATAATGGGTTCGGTATTGGAAGGGCGGAGATGTACCCAGTCCCCGTCAAATTCTATTTTTAATCCGTCTTCGGCGTTGACCGGGTTCTTTCTGTATTTTTCCCGGATCTTTTCAAAGATCCCATCGAGGTCAATGCCTTTCCTGAGTTCAATTTTATTCTTGGAAATGAAATAATCGGGATATTGTTTTCTTAAAGTGCCGATGCTCTTTCCGGATTCTGCAAGATGACTTAAAAACAAACCGATCCCGATCAGCGCATCGCGGCCATAATGAAAATCGGGTACGATGACACCACCATTCCCTTCACCGCCGATCACGGCCTTCACTTCTTTCATCTTCTTCACCACATTCACTTCACCCACGGCAGAAGGAAAATATTCGCCGCCGCGTTTGATGGTTATTTCTTTCAATGCTTTCGTGCTGCTCATATTGCTGACCGTATTGCCTTTTCTTTGACTCAAAATATAATCCGCAACAGCTACCAGCGTATACTCTTCACCAAACATACTGCCATCCTCACATACAAAACATAAACGATCCACATCGGGGTCAACCGCTATTCCCAAATGGGCTTTCTGTTGCACCACTTCCTGGCTTAGCCGGGCCAGGTTTTCCGGCAGGGGTTCGGGGTTATGGGCAAATTTTCCATTGACTTCCCCGTTCAATACCACCACATCATGTATTCCCAGCGCTTTTAATAATGCAGGGACAAAAATGGCCCCGGTGGAATTGATAGCATCCACCACAATTTTATATTCCTGCTTTGCGATGGCATCTGCATTGACCAGCGGATATTTCAGAATGGAATCTATATGCTTTTGCAGGTAGCTGTCATCCCTGATCACCATTCCGGGTTTATCAGCCTCAATAACATCAAATGCAGCATTCGCTGCGAGATCAAGCACTTTCTCTCCCTTCTTTGCGGAAATAAACTCTCCTTTTTTATTCAGCAATTTCAACGCATTCCATTCTTCGGGGTTATGACTGGCCGTGATGATGATCCCGCCGATCGCTTTTTCTTTTTTTACTGCAATTTCAACAGTTGGTGTGGTGGATAAACCCAGGTCAATGACATCAATACCCATTTTAACAAGCGTATCCACCACATAACCACGAACCATTTCCCCGTGACTGCGTCCGTCACGGCCGATCACTAACCTATGAGCCCCCGACTTGCGAGGCGCAGCCGAAGCAATCTCTTTACGGCTTGAGAGAAAAGTAATCTTCTCCTTCTTTTCCTTTTTCTCCATCAGCAGGCTTGCAAAAGCAGCAGTGAACCGTACAATATCAGCAGGAGTCAGATTTTCACCGGGTTTATCTCCGATCGTTCCTCTTATTCCGGATATGCTTTTGATCAGGGGCATTATTTATGATTTGGGTTGCAAAAATACAGCTTTCAGTTTCAAATGGATTAGCCACGAAATCACACGAATGAAAACGAAAAATACAATACTGAAGATTGAAAAGTCTCATCCCAATCTAAAATGTAAATCAGGAAACCCAATTCTTGAGCATTCGTGTGATTTCGTGGCTACTAATTTTTCATTCGTGGCCGTTTACTTACCTAAATTTGCCGCATGGCTGAGCAGGCATGGTACAAGAACTGGTTCAATTCTCCTTTCTATCATAAACTTTATTTTGAACGGGATGAAGAAGAGGCGACCAATTTCATTAAAAAACTGGTTGCCCATCTGCAGCCCGCACCCGGATGCCGTATGCTGGATGTGGCCTGCGGCAAAGGACGACACAGCAAGATCCTTGCCTCCATGGGTTTCGGGGTAACCGGTATTGATATTTCACCGGACAGTATTGCATATGCCAAACAATTTGAAAACGGAAATCTCGAATTTTTTGTGCACGATATGCGTCTCCCGTTTTGGGGTAATTATTTTGATTATGCCTTTAATTTCTTCACCAGCTTTGGTTATTTCAAAACCAGAAGGGAGCATGATGATGCCATCCGTACCATTGCCAGGAGCCTGAAACCCCGGGGCTTGTTTGTGATCGATTACCTGAATGTTCAATATGCCGAAGACCACCTTGTGCATCATGAAATAAAACAGGTCGGGGAAAGCCGCTATGATATTCACCGCTGGGATGATGAAACTCACTTTTACAAAAAGATCATCGTGACAGATCCATCCCTTTCCGAACCTTTTGAGAATACGGAAAGAGTCGCCAAATTTTCATTGGGAGAATTTACTGAGATGATCGCTTTCCAGGGTTTGCAGGTGCGGGAAGTATTCGGAGATTACCAGTTCAATAAATATGATATAAGGAAAGCGCCCCGGCTGATCCTGATCGCTTCAAAAGGAACTACTGGAAAAGAAGACGAAAAAAAGAGAATATACCTGGATGGGAGACCGACCGATGCTCTGACATAAGAGCATGTAGTAAGGGTATATTTTGAAAGACTTTCTCCGGCATATCACGACTTGTACCTTGCCCCTTCTCCTCAATCCTGCTTATTATTCATGATAAGATACTTCGATGTTTCAAAAAATGCAGTGGTAAAAACAGAAAGTCTTTGTTTTATGGAATCTTCCTGCTGTTTGGTGTAATTCACATTGGCATGCATGGGAGCCAGTTGTTCATCCGGGAAATTGATATTGCGGGTAAAATAGAAATCATCGGTCACCATGCCGATAGCCCCGGCCGTATTGGTGATGAATGCATAATTGTTTTGTTTAGATGGATCAAGCAGGTCCCTTCCCAATGCTGTGTTCACATACGATTGGTGCAACAAACCGGCAATGGTCGGCAGAATATCAATCTGGGAAACCACTTCCCTTCTTTTTTGAGGCTGCAATAATTCGGGCGCATAAAAAAGAAGCGGCACATGTTCATCGGTGAGCCTTTGTTCGGTCCAAACGGGCGGGTACATGGCCGCTGCATTGCCGGCCACACCATGATCACCCACGAAAACAAAAATAGTATTGGCGAAATAAGCTTCTTTCTTTGCCGCCTCCAAAAATTTCCGGAAACAATAATCTGAATACCTGAATGCGTTGAACTCGGGCAACGAGCCGAACCCGTATTTTTTCAATTCTTCATCTTCAACAACAATTTTTTCAAAATCCGTATCCTTTTCAGAAATAGATTTTTCATAGGGGTGGTGATTACCGGAGGTTTGAATATAGGCAAAGAAGGGTCGGGACCGGCTGCCGGTCGTGTTGGATTTTTTGAAAACGTTATTAGCCTCAAGGAAAAGGTCTTTATCGCTGATACCCCATACATTGATCTCGGGTGAAGAAAAACTTCCCGCCGTATGCATCTTCAATCCTTTGATATTATTCAATAACCCTTCAAAGTTGCTGAATTCGGGATCCCCGCCCAGGAAATAATGTTTATCGTAATCTTCGAAATTGTTGATGATCGTATGTTGCTTGACCGCTTCGGGATTCCGGCTTGAAAATTTGAATAACTGCGCATCGGGTATCCCGGTCAGTATCGCAAATAATGCCCGGGCGGTGGAAAAATGCGGGGCAAAACAACGTTCGAAGAAGATCCCGTTCCGGCACAATGAATCGAAGAAAGGAGTTGCATTCAGGGGATTGCCGCTCATGCTGCTTTTATACATGCTGAACGATTCACATTGCACCAGTATGATATTGGGCCGGTTCTCCATCGATCCGCTCAGCGGTGGCGGGATCCGGCGGTATGAAAAATTTTTCGGATCGGGCAACTGCATCCATTCCGCCATCACCGGGAAAATTTCTCTGGCCTTTTGTTCATTGAAATCGGGTTTCCGTAAACGTAAAGTGGCAAAAAAATTCTGCAGCGGGTTGATGGCGAGATAGGATTTGAATTCATTTTTAAATTTAAAACTGTCATTTCTTCCCAATGGCGGCCAGGATAAATTCCCCCAGGCAAAAACCCCGAGGATCAATGCAGCTACGAGAAAAAATTTTCTCCGGTACTGAATGCCCTTGCCTTCTGTCTTATTGATCACCTGCCAGTGGCTGCGGTGATACATCCATCGGAAAAAAAGAACGGCCACCACCAATCCCAGTATCATCCAGAACAAGGGATAGGTTTGTTTCATCATTTTCCAGGAAATTTCGAAGTCTTCTATAAAATTCATGGCCCCGGCATCCAGGGGCGCCTGGTTATACGAGAGATTGACAAAGCCGGCCGCAAAAAAGAAAAAAACAAAAAAAGTGACCAGGGCCAGGTAGGTGGTCCATATTTTTTTATTCCTTGCAGAATAAAATGGCGAAAGCCCCGGCATCATACTGATCAGTACAACCGGTAAGAGTATAAATGCGATCCAGCGCAGATCGTAACGGATACCCAGTATAAAGGAAGGGATCACTTCTCCGAAACCTATTCCACCGGGATAAAACTTATGCCGGAATGCAAAAAAAGTGACCAGCCGGTACAGGGTAAATATCAACAGGAAGATCAGGAGCAGGTTGATGACCCACAGAATCGTTTTCGGTATTTTATATTTTACCAGCACGTAATTTTCCTGTTCATTGTAATATGACTGCAAATAAAGTTATTTTACTCCTTTTCAGCAACTGGGATATTTATTGATTCATGGTCAAATGAACCGCAGAGGCGGGGAGAACGCAGAGTTACTTTTCTCTAACGGGTATTTCTCTGCGCCCTCAGCGCCTCTGCGGTTACATATACAAATTTAAACTATTCTATTACCTAATGAGGAGACGCAATTACTATTAAGCTCTTATCTTACTTTTGCAACCATGTACCTGCTTAGCAGTTTCTGGGAAAAATTGATCGAATGGGACCACGACCTGTTTATACAACTCAACAGCAAATGGACCAATCCCTTTTTCGATACCATCATGCCCTTCATGCGGCATTCCATCACCTGGATCCCTGTATATCTTTTTATCCTGGTATTTGTATTGCTGAATTTCAGGATCAAAGCGTTTTGGTGGATCATTTTCTTCCTGGTTACTATTGCACTGACCGACATGACTGGCACCAAACTTTTCAAATACGGTTTTGAAAGGATCCGACCCTGCAATAACCCCGATATGCTGGAACATCTCCGATTACTGGTGCGTTGCCCGAGCGGTTTCGGATTTGTTTCGAACCATGGAGCCAATCATTTCGGGATGGCCACTTTTCTTTTTCTCAGTTTCCGCCACCTGTTTAAGAACCGGACCTGGCTGATCTTTTTATGGGCCGGGCTGATCGGGTATGCACAGGTATATGTGGGGGTTCATTATCCTTCAGATATTGCAGGCGGAATGCTTTTGGGTGTTATTTATGGAACTTTAACCTCTTTTCTTTTCAATAAATATTTCGGGAAACTTCATTTACCTGAAAAAAACAAAGCCTGAGATTTTGTTTGTGTATAATTTGTTTCCCGCAGAATACGCAGATCAAATGCACGCTGATTTCGCAGATGATAATGGTCTTGATCTGCGCCATCAGCGAGTAAATCTGCGGAATCTGCGGGGAAAAATAATTATCAAATTTCTTATAGGAAACTACTGAGAATTTTATTTTTTCTTCTTGTTGTTGAATAACATGTAACGGGAAATTTCATAATAACCCAGTGTCAGTTCATGCATCTTATGCAGGAATAAGCTATCGGGTTCCCCGGGTGGCAGTGGTTCATTATTCAAAAGGTAAAACACTTTATCCTTTTTAGACTGCAGATCATATTTGTAATAATATTTTCCTGTCAGCAGCCCGATCACGTGATTGTCGGGCTGAAGAATAAAGGTATGATCGCTGATATCATTACTATCCGGCAATGACGTATTCAGAAAAATATTTCTTCCCATCGTGGTGTTTTTTACCGGGAGACCCGCGAGGTATGCCAGGCCGGGAATAATATCCACCTGTGATACTTTTCTTTCCACCACCTGCGGTTTCAGCAATGATGGCGCAAAATAAAGAAGCGGCACATGATGGCTGGTCAACGCCTCTTCGGTCCAAACTTTGGGAAACATATCACCGGCATTGCCTCTCAGTCCATGGTCGCCCACAAAAACAAAAATGGTATTATTAAAATATTTTTCTTTAGCGGCCGCATCCAAAAAAGTTTTAATGCAATATTCGATATAGGCATATTCATTCAGTTCATCATTCGTCCAGAAGCCATATTTCTCCAGGGTGTCTTTCGGGAAATTGCGAAATTGGATAAAAGGCCGGTCTTCTTTCGGAATGGTATAGGGCAGGTGGTTATCGGCCGTCTGGATCACCGCAAAAAAAGGTTTGGTTTTTGTTTTAAAAATATTATTTGCTTCGAGGAAAAGGTTTTTATCACTGATGCCCCAGACATTGATCGCGGATGATTTGTAATCTTCCTGCTCGTATAAATGCAGGTTTTTGATATTATCCGTAAGCACACCCCTGATATTGGCCCAGCTGGCGCTGCCACCGATAAAATAATATTTTTCGTAGCCTTCTATTTCATTCAAAATGGTTTGCTGGTCAACGAGGTTGGGATTACGGCTGGCCGTTTTAAATTCAACCACATCGGGGATACCGGTCATGATGGCCCATACGCCGCGGGCCGTTCCGTAAGCCGGGGAATAACAATTCTTAAAAAAGATACCTTGTTTACACAGCTCATTAAAATAAGGCGTCGTGTTTAGCGGGTTGCCCCACATCGAACTTTTATAGGCACAAAAGCTTTCACAGATCACCAGCACAATATTCGGATGATTGGTTACCGCTGAATCGCCACCCTTTATCAAACGATCAAAATGCAATGTGGCGGTATCGGGATTCGTTACACCCAATTGCTCTGCTACCACGCTGTAATATTGCTTCGCTTTTTGGCGTTCAAAAGTAATTTTCCGGAATTTCAGGCTGCTGAAAAAACTTTGAAAAGGATTCAGCGCCAGGCTGGCTTTATAATCGCTGTTGAAACGATAGGCATCGCCCCAGCGGAGCGGGAACATTCCAACCCGGCCATAGATTGCTACGGCAAAAACAAAAAAGCAGATCGTGTAAACCGTTACCTGGTTTCTTTTTGAAATTTTTCCCGGTGTGGTATTACTGAAACGATAGATGAATCTCGTCGCGTAAAATATGCCTGCAAAAACAAGCACCCATAACAGCATGATCTTAATGACCGGGTAACTCTCCCACACCATATTCGCAGATATCTTTGCATCTTCCGTATAACTCAGCACACTGGCGTTGAGCCGTTGTCGCAGGTAAATGAAGTGAAAATAATCAAACGTATAAACGATGATGATCAGTAAACCAAAAAACCGGGTATAGATCATCATGATCTTCCGGGAGATTGTTTGACTGAAGGGCCGGAAAAAGGGGAATAAAACCGCCAGGAATAACAGCAAAAGGAATACGCAAACCACCCTGGCATCATACCGGAAACCCATCCAGAAAGCGCCCAGCACATTTTTTTCGCCGGGGGGAACAAAAACAAGATGAAAAACAAAACGCCATAATGATAAGAGCAGCAGGAAAAAAACTCCGGTTGCCAGTAACCAGCGGATGAAACGGGAGTGAATGATTTTGCTCATGTGTTTGAAGGGGGCCAGTAGTTCCTGATCGGTAAAAAACAGGAAGGTAAAAAAAATTGATGAATCTGCTTTTTATAACTTCATTACGGTAGTGTCCGGTGTCTGGTATTTCTCGCAGCGGTCGCTGCGAAGCAGCGGCGAAACGTTGCGCTCTTTGCCCCTTTGCGGACGCTGCGTGAAATCAATACGGACATTGCATTCAATAACCGGCATAGAATTGCTATCTTCGGGCATCAACCTGACTGGTAAATGGAAATTATCATACTGCTGGCGCTGATTTTTGTGAACGGGCTGTTCGTCATGTCGGAGATCGCACTGGTATCTGCCCGGAAATCAAGATTGGAATACCTCGCTGAGAAGGGTGATCAGAAAGCCAAAAGAGCATTGGAATTAGCGAATAGTCCTGAAAAATTTTTATCGGCAGCGCAGATCGGCATTACACTGATCGCCATCATGACCGGTGTGTATTCCGGTGAACGGTTTGCCGGGGACCTGCAGCCCGTGATCGAAAGAATTGATTTCCTCAAGCCCTATGCAGCCACCATTTCTATTACGATCATTGTTGTCATTGTCACTTTTCTTTCCATCATCTTCGGTGAACTGATCCCCAAACAGATCGGGCTGTTGCGCTCGGAAAAGATCGCCAAGATCGTAGCCGGCCCCATGAATTTTTTTGCCCGTCTTACGCACCCGATCGTATGGTTGCTGAATAAAATAAGCGTTCTTTTTTTCCGCATTTTCAATATCAAAAGATCCAAAGATGATGCAGTAACGGAAGAAGAGATCAAAACGCTGATCGGGGAAGGTACGGAAGCCGGTACGATCGATGCGGCGGAACAGGAGATCATTGCACGGGTCTTTCATCTCGGCGACCGCAACATTACTTCGCTGATGACACACCGCAGCAATATCATCTGGTTCAACCTGGATGATAACGAAGACAAGATCAAAGAAAAAATATTGCAGGAGCCCCATTCTGTCTATCCCATCTGCGATGGCGACATTGATAACCTGAAGGGGGTGGTTTCCATCAAGGATTTGTATATAAGCCCGGACAGTACACTGTTTAAAGACCTGATGCGGCCAGCCCTGTTTGTACCAGAAAACAACTCAGCCTACCAGGTGCTGGAAAAATTCAAGGAAAGCAAACTGCACTCCTGCTTTATTGTGGATGAATACGGAACCATTTTAGGGCTCATTACGTTAAATGATATACTGGAAGCCATTGTGGGGGATATACCCCAACCCGATGTACTGGATTACGAGATCCAAAAAAGAGAGGATGGCTCATTCCTGATTGACGGCCAGATACCCTTCTACGATTTTCTTACTTATTTTGAAAAAACAGAATGGATGAATGAGGGTGAACATGATTTTGATACACTGGCCGGCTTCATCCTGCATGAACTGGAACATATTCCAAAAACAGGAGAAAAACTGACCTGGAAGGGGTTTGCCATTGAGATTATTGATATGGATAGCCACCGCATTGACAAGGTGCTGGTAAAAATAAGCCAGGAATTGAAAGAGGAGATGGAAGAATAACTAAAAATCAAAACTCGCTTCCTTATCGGGATAATTCAGTTTTGTACTTTTCCTGTTCCCATTCACTTTTACATGCATGATGTTCATCTGGTCGTCAAACTTATCGAAGAGAATGGTATTGGTTATAATTAGTTTGCTTACCGATGAAATGTTCTCCACTTCAATATAGCCATAAGCAGCCTCTTTCTCATTTTCATACCCGATATAGTTAAAAACAACCGGTTTCCCGTTTGCTTTAATGGCTAAATGGGTGTAGATATATTTTTTAACCAGGCTATCCATCGCATCTTTATTGGACGGATTGATGAGATCAACCTTTACATTATAGTTCTTTGCCAGGATGGATTCAAAATCATCCGTAAAGATCTTACAACTGATCTCAAGCGTCTTATCGGTGGCATTGTGCTCAATTTCCACCACACTCACATGAAAAGGATGAAGCCCTTCAGGCTTAAAAGAGGTCAATACCACAGCCAGCAGGGGAATTATCAACCATTTATAGACAGATGATGCCATTGACACAATAATTTATTTTAAATACAAAAGTCTGGATTATTTTAATGCCTTTTACAAGATAATCGTCAAAAGACAGAACGGGGTTAAGGACGGCAATAACTATTGATAAGATGCAGGATTTTGGATTTTATTTTGGACCGGGCTGGAAGCATATCATCAGCAAGAACGCACTGGATCACCAGCTTTTTATTGCAGTCCTGGCTGCTATTTATATGCTGAAAGACTGGAAGCAGGTACTGATACTGGTAACAGCTTTTACTATCGGGCATTCATTAACCCTGGCATTAAGTTCTTACAGGGTCATTACGGTCAACACCAAACTGGTGGAGTTCTTGATCCCCATCACCATTATGATAACCGCATTTACCAACCTGTTCCAGAAAAAATTTACAGTAAAAACAATCCGGGTCAATTATTTTCTGGCGCTGTTTTTTGGATTGATACACGGTCTTGCCTATTCTAACTACATCCGGTTTACCACCGAAGGCACTGACCAGAATATTATCTGGAGTTTGTTCGGCTTCAACGTGGGCCTCGAGTTAGGACAGATTGTAGTAGTGGTATCGATCCTTATATTGACACAGCTCATTGTAAGTATATTCAAAGTCAGCCGCCGCGACTGGGTATTGTTTCTGTCTGCCGGCGTCTTTTCCATTGCCCTCAAAATGGTATTCGATCGTTTTCCAACATAAAAAAGTATAGCCATGAAAAAAAATCTCTTATTGTATTGCCTGCTGCTGATGATTGGTTCGGCTTTGCAGGCGCAAATTCAGAACAATGCCAACTCGAACCACGCCAACAAATTTGAGCAGCTGGGCACCATGCTGCCCACGCCCAATGAACAGCGTACGGCCAGCGGGGCGCCGGGTCCGAAATACTGGCAGCAACGGGTGGACTATGACATCAAATGCGAACTGGATGAAGCCAATAACAGACTTACCGGCAGCGAAACCATTACGTATTTTAATAACTCACCGGAAACACTTAGTTATTTCTGGATGCAGCTGGATGAGAACCAGCACAGCACGGTAAACAATGCAAACTACCAGAACCAGAATACACTCGGTCCTCAATACACGGATAAAGTGCTGGATCGTTTCGAGGAAAGAAGAAGCGACAACGGATATGGAGTGAACATAATGAAACTTACTGATGCCGCAGGAAAACCCCTGAAGTATAACATCAATAAAACGATGATGAAGGTGGATCTGCCGGTGCCCCTCAAACCAGGACAGAAATTCGTTTTCAAAGTGGATTGGAACTACAAGATCGTCAACCGGGGCGACTTTCTCCGCTTTGGTGGTGCAAGGGGTGGTTATGAGAATTTTCCTGATGACAATAACAATAACTACACGATGACACAATGGTATCCCCGGCTTTGCAAATACAGCGACGACCAGGGATGGCAAAACCACCAGTTTACCGGTACGGGAGAGTTCACTTTATGCTTTGGAAATTTTAAAGTGCAAATGACTGTTCCGGCTGACCATATTGTTGGCGCAACAGGCGAATGCCAGAACTATGCACAAACCCTATCCGCCACACAAATGGCAAGATGACAAAAAGCCCAAACGGCTAAAGAACCTTTGCAAATAGTTACATTGGATGAAGCATTGAATGCATCCAAAACAAAAAGTACGGCGAAGAAAACATGGATCTATAAAGCAGATAATGTCCGTGACTTTGCATGGACATCTTCCCGCCGTTTTGTTTGGGATGCCATGCCTGCAATAGTAGAAGGGAAGAAAGCGATGGCCATGAGTTATTATGCAAA
>CAZQGZ010000008.1:0-37331 GCA_964592935.1 uncultured Chitinophaga sp.
CCGGGAGCTGGAAGCCTTCTCCAAATTCGGGGGCGACCTCGATGCGGCTACCAAGAATGTGCTGGATAAAGGTGCAAGAAACGTGGAGATCCTGAAACAGGCGCAATACACACCTTTTTCTGTTGAAAAACAGGTAGCGATCATTTATCTTGGTACGTTTGGTTATTTAAAAGAAGTGGCTGTGAAAAAGGTGAAAGAATTTGAAGAACATTTCTTAATGGAGATGGAAGCCAAACTGCCGGATGTGATGGCGGAATTCAAGAAAGGAAATTTGCCGGAAGATGGATTGAAGCGAATGGTGGAGCTGGCGAATGGTTTGACACCGGCGTATAAAGGATAAACTTTTCTTATAATTTTGAAAGGCGGCCCCCGGGTCGCCTTTTTTTATATAATTAGTGTAAATTGATTTGGTTTTAGACGAGTTAAATTAATTATCTCCGTTAGTCCGCACACTTTGACAGCTTCAGTCATCCGTTTCTTGTAATAACCATTTATAATTTTTGAAATAAATACTTTGTTATGAAAACCATGCAAAGAATATTTTTTTTAGCAGTTATGATTACCGGCGGTAATGTCAATGCTCAACTTTGGAAGCAATATGCAGACAGTGCAAAAACATTTACCATTCAAAAAAATAAAGACAAAGAAATTGAATTGTACCGTAAAGCAAAAGAAGAATTAAAGAAAGATTCTGCAAATACAAAAAGCTATGCGCAGATCTGTGATTCGCTGGGTGTTTTATTTTCAGAAAAGGGGCGATATAATGAAGCTGAAAAAATATTCATGGAGTCCAAACAATTACGGGAAAAGTTATCGGGGAAGGAAGATTCCGACTATGCCCGTTCCGGCAATTACCTGGCAGATCTGTACCTGCGTATGGGTCAGTATGAGCAAGCAGGGCGGTTATGCATGGAGGCAAAAAAAATACGGGAGAAGGTATTAGGAAAGGAGCATCCCGATTATGCCGCTTCCTGTGCTCAGCTGGCTCTTTTTTATGTTTATACCGGACAGCAAGAGGAAGCAGAACCCCTTTACCTGGAGGCAAAGATCATACAGGAAAAAACAAAAGGTAAGGAGAACCGTGATTACGCAAGTACCTGTAATGAGCTTGCTTCGCTTTACCAATATATGGGGCAATATAAAAAAGCAGAACCGCTATACGGGGAGGCAAAGCAAGTAATTGAAAAAATATTCGGGAAGGAACATTCTTATTATGCCGGTTTGTGTAATAATCTTGCTCTTCTTTACGCCGATATGGGGCAGTATGACAAGGCAGAGTCACTATACCTTGAGGCATTGAATATACAGGAAAAAACGTTGGCAAAAGATCATCCGGAATATGCAGCTTCATGTAATAACCTCGGTGTACTCTATGGTAAAATCGGGTGGTATGACAAAGCAGAGTCTTTTTACTTACTGGGGAAAAAGATCCAGGAAAATTTGTTAGGAAAGAATCATCCGGATTATGCCGCTTCCTGTAGTAATATAGCTGGCCTTTACTTAAATATGGGTCAGTATGAAAAAGCAGAACAGCTTTACCTGGAGGCAAAGCAAAAAATGGAAACCCTTTTAGGCAATGAGCATCCACGATATGCAATGGCCTGTGAAAACCTTTCAACTCTTTATATGGCTACGGGGCAGTATAAGAAAGCAGAGCCGTTAAACCTGGAGGCAAAGCAAATTCTGGAAAAAGGTTTAGGCAAGGAACATCCTGTGTATGCTTCTTCCTGCGAACAACTGGCTACTCTTTACTGGCGAATGGAGCGTTTTAAAAATGCTGAGCCGCTATACCTGGAAGCAAAGAATATTGAGGAAAAAATGTTAGGGAAGACACATCCTGCCTATGCCCGTACCTGTTTTTTTCTTGCGGTTCTTTACACGGATATGGGGCTTTATGATAAAGCAGAACCGCTCTTGCTGGAAGCAAAGCAAATACAGGAAAAACTATTTGGAAAGCAGCACCCGGACTATGCATCCTACTCCGCCAACCTGGCTGTACTTTATTGGCAAATGGAAAAACCGGCAAAGGCAGAAGGAGAGTTTAAAGAATCACTTGCGGCATATGCTGATAATGTTTCCTCTGTTTTTCAGTTTACGAATGAAAAGGAAAAGACAGCATTTATTAAAAATATTTTAGGTGGGGATGAAAAAGCATACTCTTTTTATTTATCTGAAAAAGGATCAGCCGGTCAACCGTATTCTCTATCTCTTTTTCACCGTAATCTTATTCTTTCCTCTTCACAGGCTTTAAAGAAACAATTGTTTTTTTCTGATGATTCTGTTGTTATCAAAAAATATAATGACTGGTTGAGTTTAAAAAAATATCTTTCGGTCCTGTATACAAAGCCTGTTGCTGAACGAAAAGAAGATGTAATTCAACTCGAAGAAAATGCGGGTCTGCTGGAAAAAGATCTTTACCGGCTCTCCGGTTCATTTAATGAGCAACAGCAGCAACAAAGAGAAACCTGGCAAACGATTCATCAAAACCTGAAAGAAGGAGAGGCCGCCATTGAATTTGTTGTGTTTCAGTATTACACGGGTATAATCTGGACGGATGCCACTATTTATTTAGCACTTATTCTCCGGAAGGATAAACCGGAGCCTGAAATGGTCCCGTTATTTGAAAAAAAACAGCTGGACTCTATACTGAATAATATAAGCAAAAGCACGGGGCAGGTACAGCTCAATTACCTGTACACTAAACTACCCGATAATAAAACTAAATCCCTTTATGACCTGGTCTGGAAGCCACTTGAAGAAAAATTAAAGGATATTACAACCATTTACTTTGCCCCGGCTGGTTCGTTGTATAAAATTGCTTTTTCTGCTTTACCGGTAAGCCACACAGAAGTTTTAAGCGACAAATATCAGCTTGTTCAATTAAATACAACTGCTTCTTCCGGGACCGGATCAATAGCCCCGCTGACTGGTTTGGATACAATAATTTTATATGGTGGCGTTCGGTATGATGCCGATTCAACAATTCTCAAACAGTCCGCTTTGCATTATTCAGGGAATGATGTGGTCTCACGCTCTTTGCCTGATGATCTGCTTCGGGAAAATATTGCTGATTTTAATTACCTGTCCGGAACAGAAAATGAAGTAGAGGTCATCTCAAAACTAGCCGCTCAGAATAATTATAACACTAAACTCTCTGAGGGCCTGGAAGCAACAGAAGAGTCATTTAAAACATTATCAGGAAAAAATTCACCGGCCGTTTTGCATATCGCAACACATGGTTTCTTTTTTCCTGACCCTAAAATGACAGGAAGGATGATAAGATTGGCGGAGCCATGGTGTTCAAACAATCAGATGATCCGCTGATCCGTTCTGGTCTGGCAATGGCAGGCGCTAATAACGCCTGGAAAGGAAAACCAGTAAGAGGAGTAGAGGATGGAATACTGACTGCTTATGAAGTTTCAAATATGTACTTACCCAATACCAAACTTGCTGTACTTTCTGCCTGTGAAACCGGTTTGGGTGATATTCAGGGAAGTGAAGGAGTATATGGTTTACAAAGGGCTTTTAAAATGGCCGGTGTTCAAAACCTTATCATGAGTCTTTGGAAAGTACCGGACCTGGAAAGTTCAGAGTTTATGCAGGAATTCTATCAAAATCTTTTTGCAAAACAAACAATCAACGAGGCTTTTTATCATGCACAGAATTGGATGAAAAATAAATACAGAAATGAGCCTTATAAATGGGCGGCCTGGATCTTAGTCAGGTAAACTAATAATTTTGACAGCAAAGCGCCGGTCCCGAAGAACTTTTTCTTTTGCTGGAATTATACGTGATTATTTTTCTGGCCTTTTTCCAGGTGATATATAAAATAAACGATCTCCCCGCTGGCAGGTATCCCTGAATTTTGATGCCGTTCAATGAGGAATGTTTTCTCAATGGCATGAAAAAATAAATTTGGTTTATATTATAAACTACTTTATGTTTGTCTTTCCAAATGCTTATGGTATGAAAAGATGGATGACCGCTTTATTGATTTTTTTTGTGACAGGCAGTGTTCGGAGCCTGTCAGCACAGGTAACTATAAAAGGAGTCGTGAAAGACCATAAGGGTAACCCCGTTGCCGGGGCCAGTATTGCCATCAAAGACAGTTATGATGGAGGCACCACAGATTCATCGGGCAGGTATTCATTTAAAACGTTTGAGAAGGGAGATCATTTGTTGCAGATAACTTCCATCGGTTATAAACCAGTTGAACAAAATATCAAACTGGAAAGCGGAGTGCTTACCGTTGATGTCATCATTAAACAGGAGATCAGTGAACTGACTGCGGTGGTTATTTCCGCCGGCACCTTTGAAGCGAGTGACCGCAAAAGAACTTCGGCGGTATTGAACCCGATTGATATTGTGACCACGGCCAGCGCGAATGGCGATATCACCGGTGCTTTGAAAACTTTGCCGGGCGCACAACAGGTTGGTGAAGCGGAAGGACTTTTTGTGCGAGGAGGAACGGCAGCCGAAACCAAAATATTTATTGATGGTACACTGGTCAATAATTTTTTTCAAAGCAGTACACCCAATATTGCATCGTATGGCCGTTTTTCCCCTTTTCTTTTTAAAGGAACGGTTTTCAGTACGGGGGGCTATTCCGCTTTATACGGGCAGGCTTTATCATCGGCCCTGATCCTGGAGTCCATTGATCTTCCGGAAAGAACTTCTGCCAACCTGGGAATATCCGTTATTGGTTTTAATGGAGGCTATCAAAGTTTATCCAGGGATAAAAAATCATCTGCGGGGATGAGTTACAATTATACAAACCTGGCCCCGGCCTTTGCCATATTCAAACAGGAACAGGACTATTCAAAGGTTCCCGAATTTCATTCGGGCGATGCCAATTTCAGAATAAAAACTTCGAAGACCGGGATACTGAAGTATTATGGTTATTTCAACAGCAGCCGGCTTGATTTTACGATCCCCAGTTTGGATTCGCTGGGCTATAAAGACAGGTTTGGTCTTTCCAACCTGAATATATACAATAACCTGGCCTGGAAAGAGAACCTGGGCAATAAATGGAAAATGAATGCCGGTATTTCTTTCACCCTGAACAAGGATAAAATAAATTCAGGGATGAAGGACAACGGTAAACAGGAAGTGGTACTCACGGGTCTTGAATTCAAAACCTTCGGGCTTGACCTGGATGCTGCATATTTCAATGCAAAACTTGTATTGGAAAGAAAATTCAAAGGGCTTTCCGCAATACGTTTCGGCAGCGAATTCAATTACAGTGACGAGAAATCAGTCTTTAAATTATATAACGGACAGGAATACCCGGACAGGTTGAAAGAAAATATCAAATCATTGTTTGGTGAAAGTGATATTTATATCACCAACAACCTGGCGGCCAAGCTCGGTACAAGGATTGAACATTCAACGATCACTGACAAGTTTAATGCAGCGCCCCGTCTCTCGCTGGCTTACAAAGTGAGCAGGCAGGCGCAGGCATCCTTTGCGTACGGTATTTTTTACCAGGACCCGGAGAGAAGATACCTTCCTTCCCCGAATGCACTGGGTTATATGAAAGCCACGCATTATATAGCCCAGTATATGAAAGTCACCAATGTGCGGACATTCCGTGCTGAATTTTTTTATAAGAAATACGATAACCTGTTAAAGACCGGTAACGTCAACGGAAGGGAAGGAGTGGCTGTAAATAATAACGGTTATGGAGATGCGAAGGGTTTTGAATTTTTCTGGCGGGATAAAAAAACCATCAGGAATGTGGACTACTGGATCTCTTATTCTTTCCTGGATACAAAAAGGGATTTCCTGAATTTCCCCTATGCTACGGCACCTAATTTTGCAGCGAAGCATACGGCCTCACTTGTGATCAAAAAATTTGTGCAAAACTGGAAGATGCAATTCAACGGCGCCTATAACTATGCCAGCAGCCGGCCATATTATAATATAGCTTCAGGAGGTAATGGTTACAAGTTTACGGACAAAGGCCTGGTGCCCGATTATCATAATTTCAGTTTTGCGGTCAACTACCTGCCCACTATCGGGAAGAAGGATTCAAAAAACTTTGCGGTGTATGTTTTATCGGTCAGTAATGTTTTTAACCTGAAGCAGGTCTATGGGTATAAGTATTCTTACAACGGGTTGAGAAAAGAAGAGATCCTTCCGCCTTCACGTATGTTTGTTTATATCGGTGCTTTCTTCAGTTTTGGCATCGACAGAACGGAAAATGCGGTGAACGACCGGTTGTTCTGATTACAGTGATCTGTAAATTTTTGACTTTATGAATTTTTATCTTATTCTGAAATCAATACACCTGCTGGCCGTGGTTGCTTTTCTTGGCAATATTGTCACGGGTCTTTTCTGGATGAAGTATGCAAGGAAAACAAATAATGTTTCCATCATACATCATACAGCCAAAGGTCTTATTGCTTCGGATAAATTATTCACCATCCCCGGGGTATTGATCATTACCGCTGCCGGTTTTTATACAGCTATACAGGGGGGCCTGCCGCTTCTTCGTACCGGGTGGATCTTCTGGCCGATCCTGTTATTTACTTTATCAGGATTATTTTTTTCTTTTAAAGTAGCTCCCCTGCAGGGAAAAATGAGAAGAGTGCTTGAGCAGGTAAACAGGGAACAGGTACTTGAAAACGGTATGTTTGATAAACTTTTAAAGCAATGGGAATTCTGGGGGTTCCTCGCTGTACTGACTCCCATCATCTCCTTTTTTATGATGATCTTAAAATGGCCGGTATTAAGCCCGGTTGCTGCATAAAATTTTAAAAACTAAAAATGACAACAATGAAAAAAACAATTTTTATCCTGATGACATCCCTGTTGGGGACAAGTGTATTTGCCCAGGGTGATGTGGCTCCTGCTCCGAGTGAAAAATATGTCAAGGCTATGGAAGCCCTGGTGCCGGCTGTTGATACAACACGCAGTATGGAGGGGCTAACCGATCTTGCCAACTCCTTTGAGCGGATTGCCAATGCCGAGAAAACACAATGGCTTCCCTTTTATTATGCGGCCCTATGTCATATCAATAAGGCCAACATGTATTATACCTCTCAACAGCCGGATAAGATCGATCCTTTGATGGAACTGGCGGAGCCCTTGTTAAACAAAGCGGAAGAGTTGCAAAAAGACAATTCAGAAGTTTACTGCCTGAAAAAAATGTTCAATACAGGCAAAATGATGGCGGATCCCATGAGCCGTTATATGGTTTATGGTGCGGCTGCAGCAGAAGCGCTGGAGAACGCAAAAAAACTGGACCCGGAAAATCCGAGAGTTTACCTGCTCGAAGGAATTGATAAATATTATACACCCGAGCAATTTGGCGGCAGCAAGGAAGAAGGAAAAAAACTTTTCCAGGAAGCGGCTAAGAAAATGGAGACGTTTAAGCCGGCGAGTTCGATTCATCCTTCCTGGGGATCCGGACAGATAAAATACTTTTTGTCCCTTGAGTAAAAAGCAAACATGTGTGAACCTTTTTCTTTAAATCTATCGTTGTGTCCTTCGTGCCAGCTTTGCGTTCTTTGTGCTCCTGAATTTCCGGAACCTGCCTACCGGCAGGCAGGCACAAAGGGCACGACGAACCCTGCCTGCCGGCCGGCAGGCACAATGAACACAACGAAATACATCCGGGTTTCAACAAGCGGATCGTCATTTAAATAAATAGAAATGGCCAACGAAAATTTTTCACCCGAACAAAGCCTGCAGGTTATCCGGTCCATGATCAATAAGACCCGGCAGGATATGTCTGATAACAGTATTTATTTCCTGGTCTGGGGCTGGATCACTTTTATTGCCTGTACGGGACAATTTGTGCTGAAACATATCATACAGTATGAGCAGCATTACCAGGTATGGTGGCTGATTGTAGCCGGGATCGTGTTTAGTACCTGGTATGGAATTAAAGAAAGAAAACAACAGCAGGTGAAAACATATGTGGGTGAAGCCATGAAGTGGCTGTGGATCGGAATGGGCATCAGTTATTTTGTATTAAGTATGATCCTGTCAAAAGTCGGTTGGGGTTCCTCTGTTTTTCCTTTTTTCATTCTTTTATACGGATTGGGCACATTTGTTTCCGGGAGTATTTTACAATTCAGACCCCTGGTCATAGGCGGGATCATTGCCTGGGCTTTGGCCATTGGAGCTGTGTACATGGATTATGATTACCAGATGCTTTTTGGAGCCGCGGCGATTCTGATCAGTTATATCATTCCGGCCTACATGCTGCGACTAAAAAATAAAATGATCAATCAATAACATTTTTATGGAACAGCCAGAAAAAATATTAACCGAAAAGGAAAGTCTTGATCTTATTGCCACGATGATCCATAAGGCCAAGGACTCCTGTCATGATACGGGCATATCCGCCATCATGTGGGGCGCCCTGATAGCCGTATGCGCCCTGGTGAAATTATCAGAGCTGCAATTTGGCTACCGGCTTCCATTCGATATTTACCTGCTGACGTTTGTAGCCGTCATTCCGCAGGTCATTATTTCGGTAAAAGCCCGGAAAAAAAGAAAGGTGAAAGCCTATGATGATGCTTTTATGGATGCGCTCTGGATGGGTTTTGGTATCACGATCTTCCTGATGATCCTGATCACGAATGTGTTGTTTAATGTGATGGACGGATATAAAAACACGGAGGGCCGTTCTGCCATAATCATATTGTATGAATTGGTCTCACCCCTGTTTCTTTTGCTGTATGGCATGCCCACGTTTGTGACCGGCGTTTCCATGAAATTCAGGCCCATGCTCTGGGGCGGCATTTTATGCTGGGTATGTTGTATCATCACGTTGTCTACTCCGGTAAAAATTGACCTGTTGCTGACTGCCTTCTCCGCGGTATTCGCGTGGCTGATCCCGGGTATTATTATGGAAAGAGATTACCGGAAAGCAAAACGGGGATTAGCTGAATCACATGTTTAAAGAACTCGACCCCATATTGCATTCTCAGCTACGGCTGGCCGTTATGTCACTCCTCATCAGTGTGAAGGAAGCCGAATTCACCTTTATCAGGGAAAAAACAAATGCAACGGCAGGTAACCTGAGCGTGCAGATACAAAAATTAAAGGATGCGGGTTATATTGATGTCACCAAGCAATTCAGAGATAACTACCCGCTGACCATATGCAAAGTGACAAAGCAGGGGATCAGGGCATTTGAAGAGTATGTCATTAACCTGCAGTCTTATCTCGGGAAAGGGAAATAATGAGAAGGCCCAGACGATTCTATCACTTGAGTCTTGTTTCTTGAGTCTTGAATCTTGAGTCTTCTATTTCGGAAAAAAGATTCAAGATACAAGTGTACCCTACAGAACAAAATTTCCATATATATTTCGAACTTGATTCTTGTTTCTTGAGTCTTGAATCTCGAGTCTTTTTCTCCGCTCATGAAAAAGTCCCGGAGATAAATCCGGGACTACTTTCTCTCTTCTTGGTACTCTAAGTATGGAAAATCTTCAGCCTGTTGCATCACCAGGCATATTGTTAGGTTAGCCGTTAACTATTAATAATTTTTTTCTTTTTTACCTGCAACGGGTAAACCACGCTGCGGGTTCCGGACAGGCTGCAGCGCCAGCTGGGGCTGTGACTCTTCCTTTTTTTGTTTCATTAATTTTTCCCAGGTTCTTTTCAAACGGTCATATCCCTCTTTCCATATTTTTTTGGTTGTTGCAGCCATATCAGTAAAATTTTTATTGATTTAGTTTATTTATGTCAGAACGCACCCCGGCAATAAAAGCAGATTCATCCTGCAGGAACTGGTTGCTGCCTTTGTTACAGTAATAAATTTTTTTGTCGCTGTTCCTTTCATATGAAGGATGATCATTTTGATCTTCGATGGCACGTTGAGCTCCCGGCTTATGGTTACCCTTACTTCCTTTACTGCGGTGATGATTTACAGGAGTCACCGGAGTTGTGGGAGGCGGGTAAAGTGATACCTCCCTGGATGAACGATCCGGGGAGGCGCTTGTAAAAGGGGTTATAGCCGATGGAGCATGGGATGGATGATAACATATCCTCAATGCAACAAGAAGGACGAAGGCAGTGAATTTTGACATCTCTTTGGGTTTGAATGAATAAATTTCAAAGGCCCATAGAAATATTGGAGTTGGTTTTAAGGAGGGGGATTTTAAATGAAAGGAATAAAAAGTATCATTCCTGCAATTATTGCCTGATGAACTTTGCCTTAAGATGTTCTGTGCCGGCGATAATCTCCGTTACATAAACACCCGGCTCTAATACGGAAGGCAATGCTATATTGATCACATTGGTACCTTCATTGCTGTTCACAGGCTGACTGAAACGGGTGCGGCCCAGCATATCAATGATCCTGAGATTGGTCTGACCTGAACGTACCGAAGTAAATTCAACACTCAACCGGTCATCGTTTACAGGATTATTGATGATTTTCAAACCATTGCTGATTTCTGTATTTGATTTCAGGATAATCGTTTTTGAATAACTCACCACCCCGCTTTTATCCGTCATTTTTATACGGTAATAGACCATGTCAGCGATCATATTGTCGGTATAGGGATATGCGGCATTCCCGGTACGGTTATTACTGTTGATGGGAGAAGAGGCGGTAAAATCGGTCCCGTTGATACTTCTTTCCACCACGAAATTTTTGATATTCTCATTTTCGCTGACTTCCCAGCTCAGCCGGGCGGTCGTATTCGTTACATAACCCTGGAAGGAAATGAACTTCAGGGCGAGCGGATACATATAGTTATCTCCAATATTGCAGGAACCGGCAACAGAAACAGGTGTAAGGAAAGCATTCATATACATCCTGATCCCGTTTATTTCAGATACATTATTCGGAGTGAACTTGTGATTACCGAGATAAAAACACAGACCACCTGATCCTGTTTTTAATTTGGAGACACTGGCCCCGATCACGGTTGCATCTGCGGTTGCCTGGGCATGTTTATGAAAATTATTGGTACTGGCCGCATTATTCCTCCAGTTTTGCAGGCTTCCTGTTACAGAAATATCATAACTGCCCTCAAATTGTGAAAAGCTCAGATCCGGGTTGGAATAAGTGATCGCAGTTCCTGCATTCGAATTGGCATCTGTAACACCGGTGGTAGTTTGAAAGTGTCCCAAAGGATTGTTTTCATAAGTGGATACACCCCGGCATTCGGCGAGGAAATTTCCACCATAAATCACAAATGCTTTAACGGCCGCTATCGAAGCATCAATAGTGGGTCCTGATTTATCATTATGTGCTTCACTGGCAAAAGTGAAACAGTCAGTCAGTAAGGATTGCCCGGATGCTACCATGTAATTGGAGGTTGGGATGCTGCAATATTGCATGAAATCGATATGAATGTTCTGGTTGGCACCATCATTCAGAATGGCTGCTTTTGGTTTATAACCGGTCATGTTATACCGGATATCTACTGATACAGCAGCATTGGTCTTATAGATCTTTACTTTATCGTTGACATTGGTGAAAGCGCTGTTGTGAGTATCAACAATGGCAGATACTCCGGCCGTATCCGGGGCAAAAATCACAAAAGGTCCACCTTTGAAATTAAAGGAGGCAGCGGTACCGGCAACGGGTTTAATTTTGGTGGCATTCACCGTAAAATCAATTCCGTCTTTTGCTTTGCCGGCTTTGATTACCCATTTAAGTTTTTTACTGCTGTTGAGCAATTTAACGATGAGTCCGTATGAGCTTAAATTAAAAAATCCGTTTTTATCAGGCTGGTTTGTATTGTCCATGGCAATGACATAGCTGCCTGCGGGAAGCGTTTGCAGGTTGGCGGTAGGTGCAGGCAGATCGGTATTCTGTGCCTCAGATTGAGATAAGTTGAAAAAAATAAAACAGATACTGAGTAAAATTGTTTTCATTGCTTAGGGTTTACGGACAGGAATTCACGGGTATCAAACGGCGCTGAATCAGTTCTTCAACTTTCTTAAAATCCGTATGTCTTGTGAAAGGGAAAAGCAGGGTAGATGATACGGATGTTTAAGGTAGTTTTTCATTGAATACACGTGAATTTCTTAGAGCAAATCTACTCACTGGTTTTGATACTTGCAAGTTTTACTTGAGAAAATTCAAAATTTTTTTTAAAATTCCATAAGTAGTTTTACGAATTCATGGTTTTGAAAAATGATATTTTCTCCAATGAAAACGGCATGTATTTCTGTTATAGGTATTAGAAGTTGTCATCAAAGTAACTTTACGAAACAACCAATAGTGTATTTCCTTTTTTACAGTATTAATACGGTTCAAATTAAATTTCGGATCAAAGTGAAAGGGAAAAACCGCACGCATTTTGCACGGGCTTTCTGTTTTTTTCAAAAGTTGTTGAATGGGATTTTCTTCCCGGGCAGTAGTTATGACATTGGGAATAAAAAAATCTTGATTAATAATTTGCCTAACCGGTTTCGATTAGCCGAAACTTGCTCAAAGGGTTTTAGTAGCACGAAGGGCACAACGAACCACAACGGACACAAAGAAAGGTGCATGAATTTTCAATGCACTGTCTACTTTGCGGATACTTCGTTTCCTTTGTGCTCCACTTATTCGGGAAAATTGGGATAAGTTCTAATTTCTTACAAATTTTGCGCTGCGGTGCTGCATGCCATTAAATAGATCCACCACGTACATTCCTTTGCCCAGGGCAGGAGGGAGTGAGATCGTCACCAGGTTGTTTCCTTTCATACTGTTTATTTTTTCAACTATTACCTGTCTTCCGGCCATATCGGTCACACGGATGGTTTTATTCTGATCATCGGATGATTCAAAGCCAAGGGTAAGCAGGTCCTGTTCTGCATTGCTCAGGATCTTCAAACCGGGATCTGTTTTGTTATTCTGCTGAAATACGAGGATGCTTGAATAAGTTACTTCCCCGCTTTTATCAATGATCTTCAGCCGGTAAAAAACAATATCAGCCGGCATGGGTTCTGTATAATAATAGGTGGCCGGTCCGGTGTTGCTGTAACTGCTGATGGGCGCAGATGAAGTAAAGTTGTTCCCGTTGCTGCTTCGTTCCACCACAAACTCTTTGATCTTTTCATTTTCGCTGACCTCCCAGCTGAGACGGGCAGTCTCATTTTGCAGATTGCCCCGGAATGCAATTAGCTTCAGGGCAAGCGGGTACATATAAGGTGTGGCGATGGTGCAATTGCCGGCAATCGTCACAGGTGTGAGGAAAGCATTCATGTACATTCGCAACCCGTTTACTGCAGGTACCGAATTATATGAATTGAAATTATGGTTGCCAATATAAAATACAAGTCCCCCGCTCCCGGTCTTTAGTTTCGAAACGCTGGCACCGATCACCGTTGTATCCGCATTGACTTTGGCATGTTTATGAAAATTATTGGTTCCCGCAGCATTGATCCGCCAGTTTTGCAAACTTCCGCCGATAGAAATACTATAGCTTCCTTCAAATTGGGAAAAGCTAAGATCGGGATTGGGATAGCTGATGGCAGTTCCGGCTGTTGAATTGGCATCGGTGATACCGGTAGTCGTTTGAAATCTTCCCAGCGCATTATTTTCATAATTGATCACCGCATAACACTGGGCGAGGAAGTTACCGCCGTATTGTACAAATGCTTTTATAGCCAGGATAGATGCATCAATAGAAGCTCCCGTTTTTGAATTGTGTGGCTCAGAAGCAAATGTGTAACAATCGGTCAGCAGGTCCTGCCCCATGGCTACATGATAATTGGAAGAGGGAACATTACAGACCGTCATGTAAGTAAGATGAATATTGACATTAGCGCCATCATCCAGGACTGCTCCTTTCGGTATAAAACCGGTCAGGTCGTACCGGATGTCAACCGTCACCGAAGCATTGGTTTTGTAAACTTTTATTTTATCGTTGGCATTGCTGATACTGCTGTTGAATGCGTCAATAACCGCAGCTACTCCGGTTGTATCTTCTGCAAAAATTACAAAAGGCCCTGCTTTGAAACTATATGAAGCAGCTGCACCGGCTGTTGGTTTTATTCTGGAGGCATTCACTGTAAAATCAATACCATCTTTTGCTTTGCCGGCGGTGATCACCCACTTTACTTTTTTACTGCTGTTAAGCAAAGTCACAACGAGCCCGTATGATTTGTAATTAAAAACTGCGGAATTATTTAGCTGGTTGGTATTATCCATCGCAATGACATAGCTGCCGGCGGGTAGTGTCTGGAGATTGGCTGTCGGCGAGGGCAGGTCAGTATTCTGCGCAAAAATATTACATACGCAGGTGACCAGGAACAAGGTAATGAAAAAATAAGTTTTCATTTCTCAAGGATATGGACAAAAAGCACAAGCGTCTGATTACTTCAAAACGCCGGTTAAATTCTTAAACGTCGTATCCTTTGTGAAAAAGTAAAACAGGATTGATGATACGGATGTTTAAGGTGGTTTTTCATCGGACACAAGTGATTTTCTGTATCAAAATTACAAACGGATTTCATTTTTCACTTCGTATTTCAACTTAAAGTTTCATAATAACTGGAATATTACGATAACAGGAACGGGCATCTTACTTTTTTGGATATAGTAAAAGAAGCAATTTGAGTTCAGGAACCCGGAAATCATACATCAAAAAACCGGCTTATAGCCGGCTTTTGTGGTTCTAATAATGGTTAGTTTCAGTAAAACCTATGTTGTTAAGCAATCCGTAGAAATACCGGAAATTTTTTTTAATAGTATTTTTAAAAATACCTGGTATTAATTTTTTACAAATCTGGCAGTGCGGTGCTCTACCCCGTCAAAAAGATCCACCACGTATATTCCTTTGTTCAGCGTGGAAGGAATGGGCAGCGCAGCCAGGTTATCGCCTTTGTAACTGTTTATATTCTTCTGCATCACCTGGCGGCCGGTTATATCCATCACCCGGATCGTGGTAACCTGGTTGTCGGTCAACCGGTAACTCAGGGTAAGCATATCTTTCACGGGGTTGCCGATGATCGTTAATGTATTATAGGTGATACTGCTGCTCTGGAAGACGAGTATCTTTGAATAGGTAACAACGCGAGTCTTGTCTGTCATTTTCAGGCGGTAAAAAATTTTGGAAGCAATGGCAGGCTCAGCATACTGGTAATATTCGGTGCCGGCTTTTTCAGTTCCGAATACAAGAGAAGCGGTTGTGAAATCAGTACCATTGGTGCTTCTTTCCACTTCAAACATATCCGTTATTTCATTGGATCCAACAGACCACTGGAGAGTTACCCTGTTATTATTAAGATTTCCCTGGAAGTTCAGCAGGTTGACGGCCAAAGGAGGATTGTTCCATTGGCAACCGCCAGCGGCAGGATTGGTGGGAGTCAAAAATGCATTCATATACATCCGGATACCATTGATACCGGTTACGGAATTCTCACTGAAATCATGGTTGCCCAGGTAATATACCATACCACCCGGACCATTGACCAGTTTGGCAAAAGTAGCCGCTTCAACATCTGAGTATACACCGGTTCCTGTCACATCGGTATAAGCACCGGGGTTTGCCTGCGCATCTGTTATTTTCCAGTTTTTCAGGCTACCACCTGCATTGGCGTTATAAGTTCCTTCAAACTGGTAATAAGAAAGATCGGCATCAGGGTATGCCAAATTAGTGTTCAGGTTGGCATTTTGGTCGGTGATTCCTGTTGTAGTCTGGAATTTTCCGTTCACATTATTTTCATACGTTCTTACCGCGGCACATTCTGCGAGAAAATTTCTCCCGGTTAATACGAAAGCCCGGATGGACGCAACTGTAGCATCAATAGAAGGCCCGCTGTTATCATTATGCGGCTCGGAAGCAAACGTATAGCAATCGGAAAGTGTGATACCTGCCACTTCCCGGTAATTGGTTGTTGTGATGCCTGCCGCGGTCATAAAATCACGGTGGATCTTTTGATTGCCGCCATCGGTAAGTATGGCTGCGCGGGGAATAAAACCAGTCATATTATAACGGATATCCACATTCGGAGTTGCCGTGGTGGTACGATAAACCCGGGGACGGTCATTACCGGTTATCCCGCGGGAAGTATAAAAGGAATTGATCAGTGAACTGACACCCACTGTATCTGCAGCAAAAATCACAAAAGGAGCTGCTTTAAAACTCAGGGATGAAGCGGTAGACACCAGGGAAGGTTGAAATTGCTGGGCCATTGCTGTGAAATCGATCTCATCTTTAGCTTTGCCCACTCTCATCACCCATTTCAGTTTGATTTGATTATTCAGTAAATGAACGGCAAGACCGTAAGCATATAAGTTAAATTTACCCGCGTCGTTCAGCTGGTTGGTATTATCCATCGCAATCACATAACTTCCTGCGGGGAGTGTTTGCAGGTTGGCTACCGGGTTAATATCCTGGCTTTTTACAAACTGCGTTGTAACAGATAGAAACAGGATACTGAGTACAGCTTTTTTCATTTTCTTAGGGTTTAGATCTTTACGGATGCTTTCGAAAACCTGTGTCCGGGCGAATAAAGATTCGATCAGCTTAGTTGAAATGCCGTACTGGTAAAGGAAAATGCGGGTGTTGAATGAGACCGGTACGGATGCTTATCGTATTTTTTCGCAGGATACATAGGGTTTTCTGACATCAAATCTACTATGTAGTTTTTACCCTTGCAAGCTTTTTTAAAAAAATATTTTTACGATAAACTAAACGATTCATCTTCAATTCAAATTTTTAAAACAATACATTTGTAATCGTAGAACTACTATGAGTATTATAATAGAAGCAAAAAATCTAAGCAGGAATTTCAAAGAAGTGAAAGCAGTCGATGATCTTTCCTTCACCGTAAAAAGCGGGGAAGTATACGGTTTTCTCGGTCAGAACGGCGCGGGTAAATCTACTACGATACGTATACTGCTGACATTGATACAACCTTCTTCCGGTGAAATTGAAATATTCGGAATGAACCTTCAGCATCATCGCAAAGAAATTCTCAGGCAGGTCGGCGCTATCATAGAAAGGCCCGATCTCTATAAATTTCTTTCGGCCCTGGATAACCTCCGCATATTCGGCGCCATGAGCGGTGTAAAAATTCCTGAAAAGAAATTAATGGACCAGCTGGAGATGGTGGGACTGGCAGAAAGAGCGCATAGCAAAGTAAAAACCTATTCCCAGGGAATGAAGCAAAGACTGGGAATTGCCATCGCCCTCGTGCATGATCCGCAACTGATCATCCTGGATGAACCCACCAACGGGCTGGACCCGCAGGGGATCGCCGATGTCCGGAACCTGATCATGCATCTCAGCCGGGAGAAGAAAAAAACATTATTCATTTCATCACACCTGCTGAATGAAATGGAAACCATCGCTGATTCCATGCTGATCATCGACAAAGGCAGAAAAGTGGCCGAAGGAAATAAAGAAGAATTGCTGAACCCGGCACGGATGCAGGTTGAACTGGTAACTGATAATAAGGAAATTTCCCTGCAGCGCATCAGAGAAACGCCATGGGGTGATTTTCTCATCAACCGGGGAAATGAAAAAATCTTGTTTGAGATCGAAAAGAACAGGATACCCGAACTGAACAGGACCCTGGTGGAAAAAGGAATCAATGTGATTTCCCTCAGACCCAAACATTCACTGGAAGATTTCTTTCTGTCGTTAACCTCACCTGATTAGTATGATGTTTAAACTATTACAAATAGAAGTTTATAAAATTTTCAAAAGGCCCAGGACCTATATTGCCTTTGCGGTTATTGCATTCATCATTATTCTCATTCAGATTGCCCTGAAATTCGGCGGCAAGGAATATGTTGGCCTGCTGATGAGCGGTGTGAATGATAGTTTTGAAGCGCCCGCACACCAGGTACTTAACGGTTACCTTGTTTGCTACATTATCCTGAACCTGCTGCTGATTCATGTCCCGATACTCGTGGCACTTATTTCCGGTGATATGATCTCCGGGGAAGCCAATATGGGAACCCTGCGGCTCCTGGTTTCCAAACCCGTAAGCCGTATGCAATTATTGATGATAAAATTCCTTGCTTCCTGCCTCTACACCTTCCTGCTGCTGATCTGGGTGGCCCTTCTTTCATTGGGGTTGAGCATTTTATTATTCGGCACCAATGATCTTTTTGTTGCGAGGGAGCTGGATTCGAATATTATCGCTTCATCGGATGTCATGTGGAGGTATTTTGCGGCATTCGGTTTTGCTGCCATTGGTCTCATCACGGTTACTTCGCTGGCTTTTATGTTGTCTGCCTTTGCAGATAATTCAATCGGTCCCATTGTGACCACGGTTTGCGTTATCATTGTATTTACCATACTCACACAGATGCAGATTCCTTTTTATGATGAGACCATTAAACCCTACCTGTTCACCACGCATATGCTCGGATGGAAAGGATTTTTTTATGTAAAAGGAAATGACGGGGTGACCGTGGAAGGATCTATTGAAAATATTTCCGGCATCGTAAAAAGCGGGTTAATATTGCTGGCTTATTCCGCCGCCTTTCTGCTCACGGTCATTGGGTATTTCCGGAAAAAAAATATTTTAAGCTGATGAAACACCAAAAATATTTTCTTGTTTTTTTAATAGTCCTCTTTCTGTCCTGTCCGGGTTATGCTCAAACCGCTGAAGAGGTATTGCAGAAGGTAAAGGCCAAACTGGACCGGGTGAATGACTACGAAGCAAAAGGTAAAATGAAAACCAACGTGATCTTTATCAAAGCGCCCATTGCCAGTGTAAAAGTGTATTATAAAAAACCGGATAAGCTCAAAATCATCAATGAAAGCGGCATTTCATTTATCCCGAAAGGTTCGGTGAATATCAACCTCAGTAATATTTTTATCAACAGCACCGGTTTTGATATGATTGATGCCGGTACAGAAAGCGGAACCCGCCTGCGGATCATTAAATTACTCCCGAAAGATGAAAATGCAGAGATCGTTCTATCAACGCTGTATATTGATGAATCACTATCCCTGATCAGAAAATCGAAAACAACCACGCGGGAGAACGGAACCTATGAACTTGAAATGACCTATGGTAAATATTCGGAATACGGGCTGGCAGATAAAGCTGTATTTTCATTCAATACAAAAGACTACAAACTTCCCAAGGGCGTTACATTTGATTATGACGACGGCACTAAAAAAGATAAAAATGCGGACCGGCTGAAAAATAAAAAAGGAAAAGTGGAGATCACCTATTCCGCTTATATCATCAATAAGGGTGTGCCCGATTCCGTATTTAAATAAGGAGGGTTAACCTTCATCGATCCTTTCATCTTCTGCATTGGCCAGCATGGCCGGCGTCATTTTCCGGAGAGGGTTTTTCCTGTTCTCATCATATTCCATACGGCGGTTGATGATATCAATGCATTCAAAAACGGCGGTCATAAAAGAAGAAACATCGGCCTTGTCTTTCCCGGCAATGTCGAATGCCACCCCATGGTCGGGTGAGGTTCTCACGGCAGGAAGACCGGCTGTATAATTTACTCCTTCACCCACAGCCAGCGCTTTGAACGGGATCAATCCCTGGTCGTGGTACATGGCCAGCACGGCGTCAAAACGTTCAAAACTCCGTCTTGCAAAAAATGCATCCGCGCTATACGGCCCTACCACCAGCATATTATTATTCTTTGCTTCTTTGATAGCCGGTTTGATAATGGTTTCTTCTTCGTTTCCGATCAATCCCTCATCACCTGCATGCGGGTTTAATCCCAGAACGGCTATCCGCGGTTTATCAATTCCGAAATCGCGTTGAAGGCTTTGATAAATGATATTCAGTTTGGCGACAATTTTTTCTTTGGTTACCTGTTTGGCCACATCAGCTACCGGCAGGTGTTCAGTGACCAGTGCCACCCGGAAATTGCCGGCACAAAGCATCATGACCACTTCGTTTACGCCGAAAATATTTTTGAGATAGGGAGTATGGCCGGTAAAACTGAATTCAGGCGACTGAATATTTTTTTTGTGAATGGGAGAGGTCACGATCCCGTCAATTTGTTTTTGTTTCAGGGATGCTACGGCAGTTTGCAGGGATAACGCTGCATATTTTCCGGCCACGTCGCTCAATTGCCCGGGATTGATTGCAACCTCTTCCTCCCAGCAACTAAAAAGATTCACCTGTTTGGCATTGATGCGGTTCAGATCCCGGGTGCTTTGATAATTGAAATTAATATCCTGTACCGATTTCCGGTAAAAATTGATGGCTTTGTTGGATGCAAATATCACCGGGGTGCAATGTTCAAGAATGCGGTTGTCCGAAAAAGTTTTGATGATGAGTTCTATGCCGATGCCATTGAGGTCTCCGCAGGTGATGCCAATGACCGGTTTTGTCTGATTCATGTTTCCAGAATTATTCATAAAATTAAGCATTTACCACCACACGGGAATTTCATGGAATGTTCACTGCAATAACACTTCATCCATGACGTGATGAACTATCCCGGTTAGCAAAAATCCTGGTTTTATGGCCATCTTTTTGTGACGTATCAACCTGCTGAAATCAGGATGTTCCAAAGAGGAAATTCTGCTGCTGCATGTGGAAAATACATCCCGCCACGGTGTATTTACGATAGCGAAATGAATTTGTACTCTTTTTTGCCAGATTTTTTTTATTTCAATTGCATGGATATGTAAATATTATCATTTTGCGTATTGAAAAATCATTTGTCCTTGCCGGAGGTTCCGGTTGATGCAGAAATGTCCAACCTATGATAAAAAAATTTTACCTTTTATCTTTTACTTTTTCGCTTTTATCATTCCTTGGATTTGATTTACGTTCTTTTGCCCAATGCAGTACCGCTACGGTCAACTGGGATAACCTGGATTACCTTCAACGCAATACCGCGAGTTATGCGGCTTATATCCCGGCCGGTATGTATGCTTCCATGGTACAAACACAAAGTTTTGGGATTGGAGTTAACCGGCTCACCATTACTCATAATTATCTTTCGGCCAATAACCTGGGGGAGAATACGCTCAATACAGGGGAAGCAGGATCAAGAGGTTCGGGAGCAGATGTGCAATACCGGGGAAATGGCACCATCACCATCACATTTGATAACCCCGTATCAGCCGCCAGTTTCTCCATTTATGATATCGACCGTTCACAAAAAGTTGCAGTTACGGCGATGAATGGGGCAACGCCGGTGAATATCACCATGGCAAAACTTTCAGGCGTTGTACTGACTATAGCAGGAAGTGGCACACCCGCACCCACTGCAACGGCAGCGGCCGTCAATGTGGCTAATACCAGTACAGACGGTACGATCAACGTGGATATTGCTGCTACCATTACCAGTATCACCATTACAGTTACATTAACTGCATCGGGTTCCGGGGAAGATGGTTCATTCTGGCTTTCGGATATCAGCGCCTGTGTAACCGGAAGTTTCCCCACCAATTATTATGCGGTCTCACAGCCATATCCCGGTCAACCGGCCTATGTGCTTGCCGTGCATGACCTGAATACCGTTTATATGGTGGATCCCGCTACCGGGAGGGCCATATCTCTTTTCACTGATAATTCCCCGAGGGTAAAAGAAATCAATGACCTCGCGTACGATCCGTACAGGCGTATATTATATTATAGTGTGGATGGTCTCGAAAGATGTACGCCCGCCGGTAGTCCCGATTCAATCAGGTTTATCAAGAAATACGATTTCAATACTGAAACCATTTCGGATGTGATCAGTAATGTGAACAACGCGCCTTTTAACATACCTACATTTTCTTACGGCCTGGAATCAGCTTCTGCGGCTTATTATAATGGGTCATTATATAGCGGTGTGGAAGGGACACAAAGCGGTTCGACCAGTACCGGCCGGGAAGGAATTGTCTGGAGAATAGATTTTGCTTCTGATTCTGTTACTCCTGTAAAAGCCTGCCAGGTTTTTGCCCAGCCCGTTGATAATGGTTCTTCCCTGATACATGATTGGGGAGATATAACCATTAAAGACGGCATCATGTATGATTTCAATGCCATGTCATCATCATCTGTCGGCAACTACAACCTGTTCAATATGCAGACGGGTGTGATAACAAATACATATCCCGGTGTAAAGCTCGCTGATAAACCCCGCCAGGCTGCACAATTATGGGATGGCAGTTTTTGCTGGCTCCATGATTCCGTTGCCTATTATAATGGTACCAATGTCCTGACCTCACCCAAGAAAAAAATTGTTGCTGCCCCCGGATCGGTTCCCTGGGTAGCAGGGGCCGGCGATGCAGCAGAAGGTTTCCGTCCCAAAGTGGATTTTGGCGATGCATCCGCTTCATATGATCCGTCCGGCTCACCGGCCATTAATGAAAGAGACACTTCCATTCATATCGGAGCAAGTTTATCCTGGGAATGGTCTAAAAAGACTTCATCACTGGCTGACCTCGATGATTATGATGATGGCCTGTCCTATGTGCCGATTTTTGACCCTTCTACAGCTACGTATCTGGTCCAGGTACAGGTTTATAATAATACCGGGGCTAATGCGACTTTGTGTGCCTGGCTCGATTATAATGACAATGGGGTATTCGATGCGAGCGAAGCAGTAACACCCATTACGGTGAGCTCATCCGCATCCCTGCAATCATTTTATCTCTACTGGGTCGGTATCGCCTGCTATATACCCAACGGTGGTCAAACTTATTTAAGAATAAGACTTACTTCTGAATCCAATGGACTGACAACTTCAAGTGCAACCGGCTATTTTAATAATGGAGAAACAGAAGACTACCGGGTAATCGTGGATAATTTCCCGTTGTCGGTCAACCTGCTTTCTTTTAATGCAAGAGCCATCAATAACAGTACGGCAAAACTGAACTGGACAACGGTTGCCGAAGATGGACTTACTGGTTATGGAGTGGAAAGAAGTGCAGACGGAGCTAACTGGACATCAATTGGTTTTGTCAGAGCCAATCGTAATGGCCAAACAGGAAATACAGAATATACTTTCAATGATTTCCAGGCACTGAAAGGAAAATCCTATTACAGGTTAAAGATCACAGACAACAACACGGCATCCCGTTATAGTGAAATAAGATCGATAAACATTCGGGACTATGCAGCCGAAGTTACCATTGCACCCAACCCCGCCCATTCATCGGCAACCGTTTATATTACCTGTGAAAAAAATGCAGATGCTGTTCTTGTGCTCCTGGATATGCAGGGAAGAAAAGTAAGAACAGTACAATACCCGTTGATTGCCGGCGGTAATTCAATTGAACTGGCTGACCTTGACCGGTTGCCGGAGGGTACTTATTTTGTACAGATCATAACCGGGCGTGATATCATTAACCGCAAGCTGGTAATAGGGAAATCATTTTATTAAAATAACAAATATTGATCATAAACTGTGCGACTCATCAATCGTACAGCGCTACCGAAACCAGATCCAATAACCACTACTAAATCCTAATGTATGAAAAACAAGTTCCTGCAATTTGTTATAACCACAGCATTCCTTGCCTGTGTATCATTACTGATCCCTTCCTGTTCTTCTCCGGGAGAAGATCATGAAATGAAAAATGAAAAAACGGAAGGCGGCGAAGAAGAAAATGAGAGAACTACCGGCGCCGATAAGCAATTGTCTTCCTGGTTCCAGGCCAAAGCTTATCCTGATCCGCATCGTCTCACTCAAAAATATATGACTGCCTGGGAGCAGGCACAGGAATTAAAAAAGAATTCTCCCTTCAAAAGCGCCCATAGCCGTATTGAAAATTTAGGCAACTGGACAGCTATTGGTCCCAAAGTTTTTGGTGGCCGGGTACTTTCGCTTGCAATCAACCCCACGGCTGCCGGCACCGGGAATCATACCCTATTTGCAGGAAGCGCCAGTGGCGGCATCTGGAAAAGTTATACAGAAGGAGCCGGTGCCACGGCCTGGCAACCTGTTTCAACCAACAGCAGTGTTCTCGGAGTTTCCAGTATTGTTTATAGTCCGGCCGATACAAATATTTTACTCGCCGGTACCGGTGAAGTGTACCGGGTGGAAACATATGTTAACGGAGGCAATAATTCAGACCAGGTAAGTAATATCGGGAGAAATGTCTGGAAGGCAAGGGGCACCTATGGTATTGGTATCTTAAGATCGTCCGACGGAGGCTATACATGGAATAATGTATTTGTAAAGGTTTCTGCTGATCTGTTCGGGATTCAAAAAATCAGGTTTGATCCCACTAACTCCAATATTGTGTATGCCTGTGCAACCGATGGTTTGTATAAATCGGTCAATGCAGGAGCTACCTGGAATTCAACACCACTCTGGTCAGGCACCTATGTAAGTGATATTGCTATTGATCCCAACAATAATCAGAATATAGTGGTAGCTGCGGGTAATGTCGGCAATGCCACCAAGGGAATCTGGAAATCCACCAATGGAGGCACTTCCTTTACACAAGTAAGCCCGGGCACATTTCCAACGGCTGCAAAAAGCGGTTATCGCGGCGATACGAAACTTTCTGTTGCCGGAACCGGGGCGCCCTATACTTTATTTGCCAGTATCGGCATGAATGATTTGGGCAGCGGTTATAATGTAGAGAACGAAGTATACCGCTCCACTGATTTCGGAAGCACATGGACAGCGATCACCGGAAGCAATCATGCATCTTATCAATCCTGGTATTCGCACCTGGTAATGCCTTATCCGGTTGCCGGGGGAACAAGCACCACAAAATTATTTATGGCAGGAGTTGGTAAATATGTACTGACCATTTCCGGCAGCACAGGTACCGCCACATCTGTTGGTACAGGATCGCAATCTATGTCCCCGATCGCACCGGGTGGTTCAGAAGGGGCCAATTATCTTCATGCTGATGTACACGATATACAATTTATTCCGGGAAGCCTGACCACTGCATTTTTTGCAACGGATGGAGGAATATTTAAAACGACTAATGCCGGGGCATCACCTATCACGGGTATGACATTCAGTTCCTGCAACGGAGGTTTGCAGATCCAGCAATTTTATCCAACCATTGCACAGTCAAAATCAGGTACCACCGTGATTGGTGGATTACAGGATAATACCGTGATACGTTATAATGGTACCAACTGGCAAAAGATCATTGGCGGTGATGGCGGGCCCTGCCTGTTTAAACCCGATAATGAAAATGTGGTTTTGGGATCCAATGATACCCGGGGAGTATATGCTTCTTCCAATAACGGAACATCTTTTCCAACGACAGTTCTGGCTTACCTGGGCAGTATTTCCGTTCCTCATGACGACCGGACCAGTTTTATGGCACCGATGGCCGTCAGCCCCAACAACCCCAACCGGTGGTATGTGGGATCGGACAACCTGCACGTGGGTATTTATAATACCGGCACCAGCAGTTTTGGTACATTCAGCAACGGAAGCGCGGGAGTTCCTTCCACCAATTATATAGATGCATTATATAAGCCGGCTGTTTCCATTGGTGTTTCAGACCTGAATGCCAATAAACTTTATGTTTCCACTTCACCTTTTGCACAGGACATTACAAGTGATGACCTTCATTACAATCCACCGGCCAGGATAAGAAAGAGTACAGATGGCGGAACAAACTTCAGTACCGTATCATCGGCATTACCCGACAGGTTTGTAACCGATTTTGCGATCAGTAATACTTTTGATGACAGTGTATTTATTACATTAAGCGGATTCGGAACAAATCATATTTATGTATCCGGAGATGGCGGCACCAACTGGACACCGAGAGGCAGCGGATTGCCCGATGTTCCTTTTAATACCATTCTTATTGATCCGATTGATCCACGGATCATTTATGCCGGTTGTGATTTTGGCGTATATGTCAGCCAGGACCGGGGTGCTTCCTGGTTCGATTTCAGTAACGGCATGTGGGATGCCACTTATGTGATGGACCTTGTGGTGGCCCCCGGAAATAAGATCAGGGCGGCCACGCATGGCAAAGGAATATTTGAAGCAGACCTCTGGACCTATCTTGCGGTATTGCCGGTTCAGTATAATTCTTTTACAGCAGTTAATCATGGAGCCAATAATGACCTGGCCTGGGTGGTGGAACAGGAATTTCACCTGGATCATTATGAAATCGAAAGAAGCCTGGATGGATTTAATTTTCAAAAAATAAAACAGGTTGAAGCCCGTAACAGTGTAATGCAGACCACCTATAACCTGGCTGATTATATCGGCAATAACCCTTACCCTGCTTATTACTACCGGATCAAATCGGTGAATAAAGACGGGAATTATATCTATTCCGGTATCGTACTGGTTAAAATAAGCAATAAAGGAAAATTTGAAGTGCTGGGAAATCCATTCAGGAATTCACTGACGGTGCGGTATACCACTCCGCTGACCGGAACCCTACAGCTCAGCCTGCATGATATGCAGGGAAGGTTTATCAGGAAGGAAGAACTGGTAACCAGTGCGGGAACCGGTCAATATACGATGCGTGATCTATCCGGGTTGCCGGCAGGCATATATGTTTTAAACTTCGAGATGAACAATACAAGGACATCAATGACTGTGTTAAAACAGTAATTGAATCAAGATGGTAGGTGGTTATTAATGCAGTTGATTACTGCATAGCCTCCCCCGCAAGGGGGAGGTTTTTTTATTTGGATGCAGGATACGTTATTCCCCGTGATCAATACATGCTGTAATAATCTGGCTGGAAAAAAGGGAAACAGGAAATTATTCCTGGATGCTGAAGCGGTATCGTATAAAAGGATAAAACACAGCGTAACCTTCCATTACATTTATCAGACTCTGTTTAGTAAAAAACGAACCAGGTTTTTCTATTCCCCGTGAAAATACTGCGCATTCAGTAAACGATAAGGCTGTTGCCGGAATGTAAATCGTTATGTTGCAATATATGGTCCCCATTTTTTTGAAAACAAAAGACTCGGAGAAGAGAAAGACTAAATTTTATTCTTGCTGCGGATCAAACGTCGCGTAGTTTTCCATTTTCTGAATTGCCCGTTGGCAAAGCGAATAAACACAGCGTAACCTTTCATTTTCAGTGACAGGAAAAATTGAGTAAAAGGTGAATACATTCTCTCACTTCTTCCGGGGGAAAGCTTCATGTATATTGTCTATTGACCGGCCTCCATGCCTTTTCTAATTTAGTGGTATAAAATTTTAACCCTATGAAAAAAATACCTCATTTATCCCTTGCTGTTTTATTAATACTTTCAATGGCTTTTGTGCCTGCGCCGGGAATTGCAAAAATGAAGACGGAATCTTCATTGCCAGGATCCATGGATTTTGCTTTTTTAAGGGCACACCGCCAGGGAAGGGGTATAACATTAGCCTGGGGCATGTTAAATATTAACAACCTCAGCGGTTTTGATATTGAAAAAACCATGCAGGATCCCAATGATCCCTATTCGGTCTGGGAATGGGTTGCCACCCTGCCCGCCAACGCGGAACGCAGTAATAAATACACTGACAATACGGTTCTCCCGGGCATATCCAGCTACAGGATCATTGCCTGGTATAACAGCGGTTATTCATCACAGTCAGATATTGTATCGGTAAGGATTGTCGGGCATTAAAGTGTGACCGGGTTACAGTCATGGTTTTCGGGATACGGTAATGTGTTTACAGCATGAAAATGAACTCCTATGAAGCGAAATGTACTTTGTGTGATTGCTCTTCTTGTATCTGTTGTTAACCGGGCACAAATAACGGTTCCGGTTATTAAAGCAAATTTTGGAGTCGATGCTGATTTAAGGGCGAATTATTTTAACGGGCTGGTATCAGCGGGGAATGATGATTGGTTTAATAATGGCACACCGGGTGCCGGCCAGTTTATCATTGACACTTCGGGCGCTGCATCCATCGTGGCGGGATATATTTCAAACCCGGCATCAAGAGGTATGGCCTTTTCACGGCTGATGAAACAGACACCTTATTCTGTAGTCAATAACCGCTTATTGCTGGATGCCATATTCACCCGGGATTTTCACGGCGATGATTCAACTGTTTTTGCGGCGGGCAGTAACAAGAACGGGATGAACCCGGTCAACTGGTCCTGCCCCGTCTCGCAGGGAATCCCTGATAAAAATGATATCCTGGATGCCATGTTGCATGCGAGAAGAGCAGGGCCAAATATTTTGGATTCGCTTTGGTTGTTTGGAGGTTTATCTCTTGAAAACACAACCGGCAACAGGTATTTTGATTTTGAATTGTATCAAACCGATTTGTATTATGACAGGCCAACCCGTACATTTAAAAATTATGGACCGGAAGCGGGACATACGGCCTGGTTGTTTAATTCAGATGGCACTATCCAGCGCCCGGGGGATATCATATTTACAGCAGAATACGGAAATTCTTCCCTTACGCTTGTCGAAGCCCGTATCTGGGTTCATCAATCTTCATTATCGTTGACTCCGGCATTCTTCAACTGGGGCGGTTTGTTTGACGGAGCTACTGCCGGAGCCACTTACGGATATGCAAATATCCTTCCTAAAAATGCGGGAGCTTTTTATACAGGATTGCAAAGCGGAAATGGGGTATGGCCCGGGCCCTTCAACCTGGTTCGGCAGGACAACAGCGTGGTGAATGCATATGTGTCACGCCAGTATATGGAGTTTTCTGTGAACCTCACCAAACTCGGACTTGACCCGGCTTATATCAGCACCAATGGATGCGGCACACCTTTCCGGAGAGTTTTAATTAAATCGAGGGCTTCCACTTCGTTCACTGCCGAACTGAAAGATTTTGTCGCACCATTCAGGATGTTTGATTATCCTTACCCGCAGGCCGTGGCTAATATTCCCATATTTTTTTGCCAGCTCGGCATCAGTAATATTTCCGTGATCAACCCGATGTCAACTTCAACCTATAACTGGTCCACTATCAATGGTCATATACTGGGGCCAACCACGGGAACCTCCATTACGGTTGATACGACCGGCCATTATATCGTAAACCAGCATCTGCATGTTCAATGCCCTGCCTATGCGGCCGATACCGTTACTATCCTGTTTGATACTTCCTGTGTTATATTGGGCAACAACCTGGAGACATTTGACGCAGAGAAGGCAGGTAATGATGTACGCCTGTACTGGAATGTCAGTCATAATGAACAGATCAGTTCATTTGCCATTGAATACAGTTTGGATAAAAATAATTTTTTACAGGCGGGGAATTTGATGGCGGTGAAGGGGGCCGGTTCGCAGTATTATAGGTTCAATCATGATATAACGGATATTCAGTCACCCGTCATCTTTTATCGTCTCAGGATAAAAGGGCAGGATAACAGGATTTTCTACAGCCGGGTTGTAACAATAAAGCCATCGGGCAATGATTGGCCGGCGATGAAAATTTATAACAACCCGGCCTTTTCTTTTGCACAGGTATGGATCAGCGTGCAGGCTTCCGGCACGAAGGAAGCTGAACTGAAGATTACAGGTATAAATGGCAGACCGGCTGGCCGGAAAAAAATTGTTTTACAGGCCGGTAACAATTTTATCCGTTTTACAGAATTTGAAGATCGTCAGCCGGGTGTTTATATTATTACTTTGACAGAAGAAAATCAATCCCTGCATGGTAAAATCGTTATTACCCGTTAAACCGCTCCTGGAAAAAGAATAAACCCTGTTGCTAAGCGGTGGCTGAATAAATTAATAGGAGCACATGCTTTACATTTGCTTTCGTGTACACCTTAAAGAAATCACTGGGTCAGCATTTTCTGAAAGATGAAAATACATGCCGCAAAATCGTGGCCGCCTTGCAGCAACATGCATTTGTGCAATTGCTCGAAGTGGGTCCTGGTGGCGGCGCTCTTACAAAATACCTGCTGGAATTAAAAGGTATCAATTTCAAAGCCGTGGAACTGGATGATGAAAAAGTAGAATACCTGCTGCAAACTTACCCGGCGCTGAAAGGGAAGATCATTCATAAAAATTTTTTGGAAATCGACAAGCCGTTCGAAGAACGATTTACCGTCATCGGGAATTTTCCGTATAATATTTCTTCCCAGATCCTTTTTAAAATCCTGGAATGGAAGGATGATGTGGAATGTATGATCGGGATGTTTCAGAAGGAAGTGGCCCTGCGGGTATCGGCCGGGGAAGGCAGTAAATTATATGGTGTAACCAGTGTCCTGGTCCAGGCTTTTTTTGACGTGGAATATTTATTTGATGTGAGCCCTTCCTGTTTTCAACCGCCGCCCAAAGTGAAAAGCGGTGTGATGCGCCTTCTTCCGAAAACAAAAATTCCGGGCATTCGGAGTGAAAAAGATCTTTTTATCCTGGTGAAAACAGCTTTCAACCAAAGAAGAAAAACATTACGGAACGCAGTAAAAGGATTGTTTGATACAGTTGTCCTGGAAGATACACTGTTTGATAAAAGAGCAGAAGAGCTCCATGTGGATCAGTTTGCAAACCTTACATTCAGGATGAAATGAAAAAAGTGATCATAACAGGCAAATGCCATGATTATTTAACAGACAGCCTGGGGAAACTTGGATTTGAAGTGCTGTATAATCCCTCTATTTCATATGATGAATTATGTGCAGCCATGCCGGGTACATGGGGACTGGTGGTTACAACAAGATTACAGGTTGACAGGAACCTGATTGATAAATCAGGCCAGTTGAAATGGATCGGCCGGCTTGGCAGCGGTATGGAGCTTATTGATGTTCCGTATGCGGAAAGTAAAGGAATAATATGTGAAAGCAGCCCGGAAGGCAACCGCAATGCAGTAGCTGAACATTTGCTGGGCATGTTACTGGCATTGATGAATCATATTCATTCAGCCAATAACGAAATCAGGAAGGGATTATGGCGAAGGGATGAAAACCGGGGTACGGAACTGCATGGTAAGACAGTAGGCATTATTGGTTTTGGAAATACAGGCAGCAGCTTTGCCAGGTTGCTTCAGCCATTTGATGTGACCGTCCTGGCTTATGATAAATATAAATTCGGGTTTGCACAGGATTATATTAAAGAAGCAAACCTGGAACAGATATGCCGCTATGCTGATGTGATCAGTTTTCATGTGCCGCTAACCGATGAGACTCTTTATATGGGTAATAAAAATTTATTTGATGCACTGGATAGAAGACCCTGGTTTTTGAACACCAGCCGCGGAAAAGTCGTAAAGATCGGGCACCTGGTGAATGCACTGATTGAACACAAAATTGCCGGGGCAGCACTTGATGTACTGGAAAATGAAGAACTGAACACATATACACCCATTGAAAAGGAACAACTGGACTGGTTGCTGGACCAGCCCAATGTTATTATTACCCCGCATATTGCCGGTTACAGCTATGAGGCATCCTATAAAATGGCTGAAGTATTGTTGGAAAAATTGCGATTGTCCGCTACGTAGAAACCAACTGTTTGTTAACCGTTCTCTGTAATGATGCAAAAATCAAAAGTGGTTAACTTTTTCCTGAACCATCCGGGTACACAGGGATAAATCTCATTTCATGATCTTCCCGCTATAGGAAAACCTTCCATCTTCATATACCTGTATAAAATAAATTCCGGGGGTTAATTGATCTATGCTTAACGGAAGGTTATTATTTCCCTTTTCAATGCCGGCCTGGATGCTTTTCAAAATCCTTCCATTTATGTCTGCCAACTTTATCGTAGCAGTGGAGGTTTTCAGAGAAGTTATATTAATGTTCACAAGACTACGGGCATTATTTTGAAGAAGGACAATCGTGCTGCTGTTATTGCTGTTAACCAGGTCAACCACTTTGCTGTAACGCCGGTGCCCGTCTTTATCAGCCATTTCCAGGCGGTAATAGTTATGCCCCGGTGCCGGATGAGGATCTGTAAAACTATAATCAAGATCGGTGCTGCTGTTCCCGTTGACAGATCTGGAATCAACACGTCCCAGCGTTATAAAATCAGATCCATTGACGCTGCGTTGTATATTATAATGGCTGAGGTTAATTTCGGTGCCGCTGGTCCAGTTGAGCAGGATTGCATTGCCGGATTTACGGCCCGTAAATTCTGAAATGATAACCGGCAGGGTGCTGGAAGTGGTTCTGGTATAAGAAAATGAACCGTTGGTACCGGCAGTCCATGTATTAAAAGTGAGTTGCAGGTAAATATTTTCTGTAATAAGATGGCATACGAGGGGATTGCCAAGCATAGAGGGGGGATTGCAACCGTTTACAGCATAAAGACGTTGATAGGTCAGCGTGTTCCAATTTGCAATATTGCCATATGCCCATTCTGTATTGCAGGGACCCGTATAGCTGCATCCCTGGCTACCGGAAACCGTCTGGCAAACGGAATTAAAAAGTACCGTGGTTCTTGTAAGACAGGTTTGGGCCGTCATGCAATCCTGCTGGCCGGGACCGGTGTATGAAAAAGTAAAGCTACCGGCATTCCAGATGGTTTGTGCTTTTGCATGAAAGAATGCAATGATCAGAAGAAAAAAAAATTTAACAGCCATAAAACTTTTTAAAGAATATGGTTTGGGTCTTCCTGGTTTGTTGTGTGTAATTATGTTTTTCATTTTATTCATTGAAAATTTGCAAACTGAAAATACTATTAATTAATTCATAGCGTATTTATGTAACGGACATACCCGCGGGCCGGTTGCCTGGTCCGGGCAGGAAACCAGACTAAAACAGTCAATCAACCCCTTATGATCCGGAAAAGAACCCGGGTCCGGTTGAATCCGGAATATTATTGTTTTTTATTCCTTTTTTATTTCTAATTTAGTTCCCTTTCCGCTCCCTCCTGTTTCATAGCTTACCGGCATTAATTTTTTAATCAATAAAACCAACCAACATGAAAAAATTATCAATTCTCGTAGTTGCAGTGAGCATAATCATGGCCTGTAACAGCGAAAAGAAAAAAGAAGAAAAAACGGGTGATGATAAAAAACAAACATCCGTCTCGGCGCCGGCAGACCTTCCTTACAAAATGATATACACCCAATGGGAAATGGGCGATCCCCAAAATTTAAAGATGGTGCTGGATATGTACAAGAACTGGGAGGATAATAAACTCGATGCCGTAGCTTCTGCCTTTGGCGACTCTACTACATTTGAAATGGCTGCCGGGGTTCGGATCAATACTACCAAGCAGAATTTAATGGATTCATTAAAATCATGGAGGGGGCAAAGCGATAAACTTACCAGCGATATTGTTACGGGAGTTAGTTTGCACAGCCCCGATAAAAATGAGGATTGGGTCCTGGTTTGGGCCATGAATCATGCTACCGATAAAGCGGGGAAAACGGATTCCGTTTTTTCTAATGATAACTGGCAGGTAAAAAACGGGAAAATTGTTTATTTGAGCAGCCTCGAGCAAAAACCAATCAAACCCTGATGACCGGCCGTTAAAAAACGGCAGGTTATTGCATGCATTGAAATAAATTTCTATCTTTGCTGCTCATACTGCAACGCTTCAGCTACCACTGGGGCGTTGTTATTTTTTTTATTTATCCGCCGGAGCGGATTGCCGTCCCGCCCAAAGCCGGACATAAAAAGGAGGTCAACATGAGCGATATTCAATACGTGACAAAGGAAACCCTGGAGCAGATGAAAACGGAGCTGCAGCGCATGAAAACCGTGGACCGGCCCGCAGCCAGCCGGGCCATTGCCGAGGCCCGGGAAAAAGGGGATCTGAAGGAAAATGCAGAATATGATGCTGCTAAAGAAGCCCAGGGACACCTCGAAGCAAAGATTGCTGCGTTGGAAGGCTCCATGGCCAGCTTCCGGGTACTGGATGAAAGCAGCATTGATACCAGCAAGGTTTCCATACTTACAAAAGTTACATTGACCAACCTCGGTACCAAAAAACAGGTGACTTATAAGATCGTCAGTGAAAAAGAAGCCGATCTGAAAGCCGGAAAGATCTCAGTTACTTCCCCGATCGGTAAAGGCATACTGGGAAAAGTGGTGGGTGATACGGCCGAAGTGCAGGCTCCGGCGGGTGTTCTGAAATTTAAGATTGAGTCTATAACGGCCTGACATGATTTTCTGACGATGCCTGTCCCCCCGTTTTGACGGGGCAGGCTGTCCCGGTCTGATATTAATAATTAATCTTCTTTTTTCCCCGCAGATATCGCAGTTTGAATACTCGCTGATATCGCAGATATGTTATTTTATACACCGTCATCTTCATATCAATCTGCGCGACATCCTGCAGGATCGTAACTTTATAAAGTGAATTGGAGGCACATTAAAACTAAAATCAAAATTCTGCAATCAAAAATCTTCGGCGGTATGACTATCTTTTCAAAAATAATAGCAGGGGAAATCCCTTCATATAAAATTGCGGAGAATGAAAAGTTTTTCGCATTCCTCGACATCTTTCCGTTAAGGGAAGGGCATGTACTGGTAGTGCCAAAAACAGAAACGGATAAGTTGTTTGACTTGCCGGATGATTACTTAAGTGAAATGCTCCTGTTTGCAAAACCCATAGCCCATGCCATCGAAAAAGCATTTCATTGCAACCGGTGCGGCATCAGTGTTATTGGTTTGGAAGTGCCGCATGCACACATGCATCTTGTTCCCATCAATTCTTCCAATGATTTAAACTTTACTCAACACAAAGCAAAAGCATCTGACGAGAGTTTGAAGAAAGTGCAGGAGAAAATTTTGAAAGAATTGTAGGCTGCTTTTTTGTCGCTATGTGTAATGCACGGCGGCTGCTGTTTAATTTATTCCTTGATCACCCAGGGTCCTGTATAAAATGTCAGTGTACAATCGCCGGTTGTAATGGTTGTTGATTTCAACCAATGACCCCGGTGTTCTTTCAATGAAGAAACAATGATGACCGTATCCGGGTGTCCGGGAAATACTTTCATATTTTTATTCCATACAGGATATTCACAACCACAGGAAGATCGGATATCAAATCCGGAAAGCGTATCACCGGGACTTTCAATCAAAAAATATGTTTTTATTTCATGAAGTTTTTGTGAAAGGGTATCCCCTGGATTGAGGCACGTGATTTTCAGGCATTCATTTTTGCTTTTACATGTAAGGCTGATTAAAGCAATTAGAAATGGTATTGTGAGAATTCGTTTCACTACGTATTATTTTTTCTTCTTTCCCGTTCTTTTATAACCATTTGTTCATTGAATACATTAGGGTAAATGTTTTTCATATGCCCGATGTCTTAAGGTTGCAATTTACGACCTTAAGGTCTTCGTTAATTCTTAAATGAGTTCGAACAAATAACAACCTTGAAAAGGAACCAGGAACCAAATTCCAATATCCAAAAAAAGAAAGTAAAACACAAAGGGTTTCGATTTCTAATTTGAGAATTGTATTTTTTTGCTTTTTGGTTCTTGGGATTTGAGATTTTTCTTTATCTCACCCTCCCCGGATTCTTTTTGATAAACTCATCCCAGCTTTTCACGCTTTTACCTGGTTTTCCCAAAACAGAACTGCTTTGAAAATGATGACACATCGCCACCGCCAATGCATCAGTAGCATCAAGTTGTTTTGGGTCCTCTTTAAAGGATAATAATGTCTGCAGCATTTTCATCACCTGTTGCTTGTCAGCATTACCATTGCCCGTGATGGATTGTTTTACTTTTTTGGGAGAGTATTCTGTCACTTCAAGCCCATGCCGCATAGCGGCTGCAATAGCTACGCCCTGCGCCCGGCCCAGTTTCAGCATGCTTTGTACATTCTTTCCGAAGAAGGGAGCTTCAATGGCAAAATCGGTGGGCTGGTATCTGGTGATGAGCCCGCTGACCGTATTAAAAATGAGTTGCAGTTTTTTATAACCGTCTTTTATCTTTCCGGGTTTCAATACACCGAGTTCCAGTAAACTGGCCTTGTTATTCTTTACGATGATCAATCCATAACCCATCACGATCGTGCCGGGGTCAATGCCAAGGATTATTTTAGCAGGCTTTTGCAATCAGGACTGTATTTTTACTTGCCCGTCGAAGTCCCGGTAACTATCGGGACAAAGGAGGGCGGTTTGAATGAAGCTAAACAAAAATACCAAACTCTTCATCAATTACTTCCTCGGCCCTGCCTTGTTTGTATGGCTGTCCTGGTCCATTTACCGCGAAATAAAAAATCAACCCGATTTGGAAAAAACATGGACCGCGATCAAAGAATCATTACACGGCCCCCTGGTCTGGAATCTCGTGGCTGCAATGATCCTGATGTTAGTTAACTGGGGCATTGAAGCTTTCAAATGGAAAATATCCGTGAAAAAAATACAGGAAGTTAGTTTTATGAAAGCATTTAAAGCGGTGCTTTCCGGCGTTTCATTTTCGGTGAGCACACCCAACCGCGTGGGCGAATACCTGGGCAGGCTTTTATACATGGATGCCGGCAATAAATTGAAAACAATTTCCATTACGATCGTGGGAAGTATCAGCCAGCTCATCATCACCCTGCTGATGGGATGCATCGGTTTGTTGGTGATGAGACGGGACATTGAAGCGGCGCAACTGATCACACCCATCTGGATGGATGTGATCATTTATGGAACCATGGCCGTACTGGTTTTTTTAACATTGTTTTATTTCCGGCTCTCCTGGATCATTAGATGGGTGGACCGGTTGCCGGGCAGCAAACGATTTGCCTGGCTCGTCAAAGCGCTGGAAGATTTCGATGCAACATTACTCATCCGTTTATTGTCATTATCGCTGTTGCGGTTCATGGTTTTTATGGCGCAGTATTACATGCTCTTTCTTTTTTTTGATGTACAGCTTACCTGGTGGCAGGGTTTTTGGTCAGTAAGTGTATCATTCCTGGTCATGGCGGTGATACCGACATTCGCCATTGCCGAATTGGGAATAAGAGGAAAAGTAGGTTTATTGCTGACCGGTTTGTTCAGCGCCAATAAAGCAGGAATTGTTTTTGCAACCGCCGCTATCTGGTTCATCAACCTGGTCATTCCGGCCATCGCCGGCAGTTTATTAATTTTGAGTATTAAAAAAATATATACGGAAAAAGATGAAAAGGCTTAAATGGATCTCCCCGCTGGCATTGTTTTTATTTGGATTTTCCGATCACAACAACCTCCCGCCCCAGGATAATTTTTGCGGCATCAATAATATTGCGTTCCAGGTTGATGAAGAGATCACGTTCACGGTGTACTATGCGGTAGCGGGTATTTATGTTAATGCCGGCAATGCCGTTTTCACCAGCAAACTGGAGACGATCAATAACCGTCCGGTGTATCATATTACGGGGGATGGAAAAACAAATTCTTCCTATGACTGGATCTATAAAGTGCGGGATAAATACGAGTCCTATATCGATACGGCCACCATGCAGCCTTTAAAATTCATCCGCAATGTGAATGAAGGAGGATATAAAATATACCAGAATATAACATTTAATAAAACCGCCAATACCGCCATTGCCACCGACGGGGTCTTTAAAGTGCCGGCCTGCGTGCAGGATGTGGTCAGCGCCATGTACTATGCCCGCAATGTTGATTTTTCCAGGTTGCAGCCGGAGGATAAAATTCCTTTTTCCATGTTCCTTGATAATGAAGTGTTCAATATGTATATC
>CAZQGZ010000009.1:0-14725 GCA_964592935.1 uncultured Chitinophaga sp.
ATTATTTGCCGCGTCAAAACTGACCTGGGCACCTCCATCGTCCGCCACGATCATCCGGTTGGGATCTTCGGGATCGATCCAGAGATCATGATGATCGCCATGAGGTGTTGTATTCACTGCCTGGAATGTTTTTCCTCCATCGCGGCTGCGCATGAAATTCACATTGGGGCAATAAACAATATTTTCATTCTTGGGATCAACATAAACACGGCTGTAATACCAGGCACGTTGGCGGATATTGTTATCGCTGCATTGCAGGGTCCAGTTCTCGCCACCATCATTGCTTACGTACAATCCCCCCTTTTCATTCTCAATCATGGCATATACTTTATCTGAATTGGACGGAGCCAAGGCCACGCAAACAATTCCCCAAACTCCTTTTGGTAATCCTCTCGATGCAGAAATATTTTGCCAGGTTTCTCCGCCGTCTGTACTTTTCCAAAGACCACTTCCGTCACCACCGCTTTCCATACTATGCGGTGTACGTATGACCCGCCAGGTTCCTGCATACAAAGTCATTGGATTACCCGGTTCCATGATCAGTTCACTGCATCCTGTCTGATTATTTACATACAAAACTTTTTTCCAGGTCCTTCCCCCATCGGTGGTTTTAAAGATCCCTCTTTCTTCATTGGGTCCAAACAAATGGCCCATGGCCGCCACCCAAACAATATCCGGATTTTTGGGATGGATCACAATTCGTACAATATGCCTTGTATCTTTCAGCCCGAGATTCCTCCAGCTTCTTCCGCCATCATCGGTTCTCCACAATCCACCCAAACCTTCGCTTACATTTCCCCGCATGGTTTCTTCTCCTTCACCGGCATAAATTATGGTCTCATCCGAAGGAGCTACCGAAACAGCGCCTATAGAACCGCCGAAATATTTATCGGAAATATTGATCCAGTTGCTTCCGCCATCAGCGGTCTTCCAAACGCCGCCACCTACACCACCGAAATAAAATGTATTCTTATTTTTAAAACTCCCTGTCACAGCTGAACTGCGTCCGCCCCGGAAAGGACCGATCAAACGGTACTTCAGGTTCTTAAATAAAATATCGGTTTTATCTTCAATGGCAGTAACCGATACAGGTTTGGTTTTCTGAGCAGATACAATAAATAGCGGGCTGTATGCAACCAGGATCAGAAAAAATTTTCTCATAGCAGTTGTGTTAAGAAGGTTTGAAGGTAATGATTTACGGTGTATGGCAAAGCCACATCCTATAAATAAATAATGTCATAATTTGTTTCCCGCAAATTACGCAGATCAAATACACGCAGATTTCGCAGATGATTAGCATATTAATCTGCGCAATCAGCGAAAAAAATCAGCGGAATCTGCGGGATAACATTATGATCAAATTCAAAACAGAACACGTCTTATAAATATTGTCTATGTCAAGAAAACATGGCGAATCAGTAACTTTACTTTGTACGACGAAGCATTAAGCGAAATCGTATCCAAATCAAACCCATGTCATCCTTTTCCATCATTGGCAATCTTGTAGACGTTCACCAGCAAAGAATCTATCAAGCAACAGTAACGGTTGAGAACGGAAAGATTGTTTCCATTGAAGCGACTAACGACTCCCCACTAGCCACTAGCTACTACCTGCTCCCCGGATTCATCGACAGCCATGTCCACATCGAAAGCTCCATGCTGGTTCCCTCTGAGTTTGCCAGACTAGCGGTGGTGCATGGCACGGTGGCTACCGTCAGCGACCCGCATGAGATCGCCAATGTATGCGGTATGAATGGCGTTGAGTTTATGATCGAGAATGGAAAGACAGTTCCCTTTAAATTTAATTTCGGTGCCCCAAGCTGTGTGCCAGCGACTGTTTTTGAAACAGCAGGCGCTACTTTAAATTCAAACGATGTAGAAAAATTATTACAAAGAGATGAGATAAAATATTTGAGCGAGATGATGAACTTCCCCGGCGTGTTATTTAAAGATGAAGAAGTGATGAAGAAGATTGCGGCTGCTCACAGGCTGAATAAACCCGTGGATGGGCATGCCCCGGGGTTAAGGGGTGAAGACGCCAAAAAATATATTGAAGCAGGAATTTATACCGATCACGAATGTTTTACCGGGGAAGAAGCGCTGGACAAATTAAAATTCGGCATGAAGATCATCATCCGCGAAGGAAGCGCAGCTAAAAATTTTGAAGCATTGATTGGTCTGCTGAATGACTACCCGGACATGATCATGTTTTGCAGCGACGATAAACATCCTGACAGTTTAGTGCTTGGACATATTAACCAGTTATGCGCGAGGGCAGTTGCAAAGGGTGTTGATATTTTTAAAATATTAAAAGCCGCCTGTGTCAACCCGGTTCTTCATTACAAATTAGATGTTGGTTTGCTGAGTGAGGGTGATCCGGCAGATTTTATTGTGGTGAAAGACCTGGAAAATTTTGAAGTAACAAAGACCTTTATCAATGGCGAACCGGTAGCGGAAGATGGAAGATCGCTTATTCAAACAACAAAGGCCGGTGCGATCAATAAATTTGATTGCAGCCCTACAACATCTGATCATTTCATGGTTCATTACCGGGGACAGGAAATGATGCCGGTTATCGAAGCCTTGGATGGCCAGCTGATCACGAATAAATTATCTCAACCCTGCTGGGATGACGGAAGATTCATTCCCGCCATTCCGAAAAAGGATATATTAAAAATTGCCGTGGTCAACCGTTATCATGAAGCAAAGGTTGCAGTATCCTTTATTAAGAATTTTGGCATAAAAAAAGGAGCGATCGCTTCTTCTGTAGCGCATGACAGTCACAATATCGTTGCTGTTGGAGCAGATAATGAAAGCATAAGCCGGGCCGTGAATTTAGTTATTCAACATAAAGGCGGGATCAGTTGCGTGTGCCCGGCTGAGCCTGAAGGGAGCTGGACAGAGATGGCGCTGCCATTACCGGTAGCGGGATTAATGAGCAATGAGGACGGGTATATGATCGCTGCTCACTATGAGCAACTTGACAGGATGGCGAAGGAAGAGTTAGGCTCCACCCTCACCTCACCGTTTATGACACTTTCTTTTATGGCTTTATTGGTGATACCGCATCTGAAACTGAGTGATATGGGATTGTTTGACGGGGATAGGTTTGAGTTTGTTAAGAGTTAAGGACTATTCAAACGAACAAACTTAAATTTGAACCACAACTTGTCCCGGTTCATCGGGATAGAACATAAGACACATAGGTTTTCACAACTTGTCCCGCCAATGGCGTGGATAGCATTCAACATTGTGGATTTCCCATTGTGTTCTATGTACCGCAGCCTGCCCTGGCGAAGGAAGGGTGGCTCAAAAATTATTTTTTGAATTATCCTGTATTCAATAAAATTGATATGGAATGACAACTGTTGAAAAACTAATTCAGGATGTATCAATCGCAAGGCGGTCATATATTCAGCAACTGTAACCTTTTTCTGAAAAACAGTCGCAATGGAAGCCTTCGCCGGAAACATGGAGCATGGCCGAGATCACAGAACATCTTTTCTGGGCCGAACAGGGCGGTATACTCGGCATGTGGAAAACACTACATGCGATCCGGAATGGCAACAAAGCACGTACATTCGAATCGGATCATAAGGATATGTCCATCGAACAGATCATAGAACTCACCTGGCAGGTCAAAGAAAAAGTACCGGAAGTTGCTGCTCCCCGGATGGGCGGACCGATTGCTTTTTGGTCACTTTCATTGAGAAATCTCCAGGAAATACTGGATGCATTCGGTCATGACCTGAAAGAGGAAGAATTACGATTACAGGCCCATCCCCACCCGATATCCGGAGCAATGGATTTTCAACAACGTCTTGAATTTTTGAGATTCCATATCAACAGGCACCGGGAGCAGGTTATGGAACTCATCAGGGAATTGAAATGACCCGGCCGATTTATGATGAAACCCCGGTTATACTCATACTTCATCTTATTAGTAATTTCCTTTTAAATAGTAAATTCACAAATGTCTTCATCCCGCCAACTCGCTGCTATTTTGTTTGCCGACATAGCCGGTTATACCGCCATGATGCAGGAAGATGAATCACTGGCGATGAATTGCCGTCAGAAATTCAAACAAAAACTGGAAGAAGAAGTATCCCGTCAACATGGAAAAATCCTGGAATTCCGTGGTGACGGCGCCATGTGCATTTTTACCAGTACGATCGAAGGAGTACATGCTGCGCTTGCATTGCAATTGGACATGCAAACCCATCCCGTTGTTCCGCTGCGCATCGGGATACATACCGGTGATGTGGTATTTGAAGAAAACAATATATATGGTGACGGCGTGAATATTGCTTCCCGGATAGAATCCTTTGCGATACCCGGCAGCATTTTAATTTCTGCCAAAGCGTATGATGATATCAAAAACCAGAAAGACATTCAAACCATCTCCCTCGGAACCTTTGTATTGAAAAATGTAAAAGACCGTGTGGAAATTTTTGCCCTCAGCAATCCCGGGATCATTATTCCTGACAGGACCGCGCTGGAAGGCAAGGGAGAAAAAGCTACGCAAAAATGTATTCTTGTCCTCCCTTTTTTAAATATGAGTAATGATCCTGAACAGGAATATTTCAACGATGGACTGACGGAAGAACTGATCAGCAGTTTGTCAAGACTGAAGGACATGAAAGTCATTTCAAGAACCACTTCCATGAAATATAAAGGAACTCATAAAGATATTAAAACCATCGGTGCAGAAACCGGGGCCGGTTTTATCATGGAAGGAAGTGTGAGAAAACAGGGCAACCATCTCCGGATCACGGCACAATTTATAGATGCAAACCGGGATACACATGTATGGGCAGAAAATTACCGGGGTACGCTTGATGATATTTTTGATATCCAGGAAAATGTGGCGGCAAAAATTGTGGAGGCATTACGGATACAACTTACTGTTGACGAAAAAGATTTGCTGCAGAAAAGATATACGGAAAACTCTGAGGCCTATCAATATTACCTGCAGGGACGTTATTTCTGGAATAAAAGAAATGAAGAAGCATTTAAATCTGCCATCCGGTATTTTGAAAAGGCGTTGGAAAAAGACCCCGACTATGCATTGGCCTGGGCCGGCCTGGCCGATACATATAGCCTGATGGGTGAACACACCCGGATCTCGAGAAGGGAACTTTATCCAAAACAAATGGTTTCGGTTAACAAAGCACTTCAAATTGACAACCATCTTGGGGAAGCACATATCTCGCTGGCCATTTCGCTGATGCTGAATGAATGGGATTGGAAAAATTCTGAAAAAGAATTCAAACTGGGAATTGCATTGGCTCCTAACTATGCCACAGGTCATCACTGGTATGCGGAGTGGTTGTTATTTACCGGTCATACCGAAGAAGCATTCCGGGAGATTGCCCGTGCTGCGGAACTGGACCCGGTTTCAGCGGGTATCATAAAAGACAAGGGAATTTTTTACTATTATAACCGGCAATATGACGAGGCGATCAGCATGGCCAGGTTGGCGCTTGAGCTGGATGCAGATTTCATGCCTGTTCACCGTCTTTTATCCATGGCCTACCAGGGAAAGGGAATGTTCGGGGAAGCCATTGAAGAAAACCAACACTGGGGAAACAGAACGGGGAACAAAATAAAAGCCGATATAGCGCTGGCCCAGATCTATGCGGCGGCAGGACGTAAACAAGAAGCCAGGGAAATAATTGAACTGACGGACCTGGAAAAAAACATGGGCGGGAATGATTACCGGGGCATGGCCCTCGTATATGCAGCGCTGGGGGAACCTGATAAAGCTTTTGAATGGCTTGAAAAAAGTTGTGACAGGCATGAAGAATCTTTGTGCAGTTTGAAAGTGGACCCGAAATTTGACAATATCCGGTCAGACCCGCGGTTTAAAAAAATACTGAAGCGGATAAATTTTCCGGAATAAAATATTAATTAATATCTTTTACAGGTAATCTTCTATGTCATCTCGCCCCACGCTATCCATTTCCTTCTCAATCTCTCCCCAACTTTCACATTCCCTTAATAAGTAAAAAATCAGTTCTGGCATCTTATTAGCAAATAGTACAATGACCCTTGCCGGGTTGACAAAGTGAGGAAAGAACGGGTCGCAACTGTTAAATCACTTTGTATGAAACAAACTCTACACATCTCCGCCGCCTTCGATCAGCCTGAATTTGTTCAGAACCTGGTAGAACGTTTAGCTTACCGCCGGTATGAACTGGGTTTCAGCAAAGAAAAAGTGCCTGTTGGTTTCAAGGCTTTGGAAACATCGTCCACGGAAACCTATGTAACCGGAACGATGGCCCTTGATTTTTCCAACACTGAAAAGGGTTGTGAAGAAAGAATTAACATGCCTTTTATCACCTGCTTCCTGTTCACCTGTATCAAAGGCAAAAGCGATCCTTACCAGCTGATCTGGAGTGTGTCATTATCATAAGCCCGTTTTTAACCCGGTAATCTTTTCGTGAAACATTTTAAGGAAAATGAAACATGTAAAGGCAGCCTTCATCGAAAAGCTGTTTTCTTTTTTCATCCGCATTTATTTCCTGTGGTTACCCGCTTTGAACTGGATTAATCTCATTCACAGGCATCACCCTCATCATGAGCTATATCATGCCAGGAGAAACTGCCCGAATTTTTTCTCAGTTCCCAGTAGAATTTTGTCCTGGGCTTGTTGTAGTTACCCGTTTCGTTCATTTGCTCCGAATCATACAATCTTCCGTTTACCATGGTATACCGGATGCTTTCTGTATTCCGGATATTTTCCAGTGGATTTTTATCCATGATGATCAGGTCAGCCAGTTTGCCGGGCTCCAGTGAGCCGAGCCATTTATCCAGGCCAAGGCTTGTTGCAGCATTGATCGTTGCAGTCTTCAGCGCTTCCAGATTGGTCATGCCCCCCTGCTGCATCATCCATATTTCCCAATGTGCACCGAGTCCCTGCAACTGCCCGTGTGCACCCATATTAACCGGAACGCCGGCATCCACCAGTTTCTTTGCACTCTTTGAAACCAGGACATGCCCGTTCACATATTCTTCTTCGGGCACCATCGTGCGGTAACGGCTTCTTGTATCAATTACGGAACGTGGAGTGAAACGCAGCAACTTTTCGTTTTCCCAAACATTGCTGTGCTGGTACCAGTAATATTCACCATTCACGGCGCCATAACAGACGATGAGGGTCGGGGTATATCCTGTCTTTGCATTTTTCCACAATTGCAATACATCATTATACAAAGGTGCAACCGGCATATTATGTTCGATCGTGGTATGACCATCGAGTATCATTGATACGTTATGATAAAAGAATGATCCTCCCTCCGGAACAACTTCCATTTTCAGCTCCCTCGCCGCCTGGATGATCATCTGGCGCTGCTCGCGTCTTGGCTGATTGTAACTCTTTACAGAAAAAGCTCCGTATGCTTTTGTTCTTCGTAAAGCGCTTCGTGCATCATCGATCGAATTGATCACAGCCTTGTAATCCCCGTCTGCACCATATAAAATTGTTCCCGTAGAAAATACTCTCGGCCCGACCATCAGGCCTGCACGGATCAATTCACTTTGACCGAATACAAGTTCACTGTTGGCGGAAGGGTCATGCATCGTGGTTACGCCATACGCAAGATTGGCATAATAAGGCCAGTGCTTTTGCGGTGTGATGCCTGACCTGAAATGGGCACCATGGGCATGCGCATCAATAAAACCCGGTAAGATCGTTTTGCCGCTGCAATCGATCTGTTTGGCATCGGCCGGTATGGTGATTCCTTTACCCAATGCCCTGACCAGGTTCCCTTCAACCAATACGGTTCCATTCTCGATCACTTCATCGCCTTTCATTGTAATGATGCGTGCGTTGGTAAAAGCAATGGAACCAACAGGTTTATCAACCGGCAGTTCCAGTCCGACCTCCATTCCCTTCTCGGGCGCCCTGAACAATGAATCGGGTTTGCTGGCAATAAAATCAAAACGCTCTTCCAGTTTGATACTGTAATACTGGCTGCCCAATGTATAATGAAGTTGTTTACTGTCCGATGACCAATGCAAATTGATGCCCGCATCTTTTGAAACAATCTTCACCGGGAAATCCTGGGTGCCGCTGCCCAGGTCAATGGTCCTGCCCGTTTTGGGGAATGCAGCCACATATACTTTCCACAGATCAATAAAGGCGATCCATTTTTCATCGGGTGATACCGTGAACTGGCTGCCATATGTACTTTTCAAATGAATGCGTTCGTCTTCTCCGTTCAGATTGCAACTGGCATAAGTCCTGTTCATGCCGCCGCCAAGCTGGTAATAAATCCTGTCACCTGTTTTGTTGAACCGGGGAAAATCTCCTGCCTCCTTTATAAATTTTTCCCGGGTACCGTCTGCAGCCATAATATAGATGCCGGGTTTTGCCGTTTCCGCATTACCCAATACATAATCATTATCCTGTTTCCTGAACACGATCCATTTTCCATCCGGCGAAAAAGAAGGCATCCGGTAGATGGCTTTTGTGCCGGTGATCACTTCCGGATTTTGCCCGGACCCGCCCTGTAAATTCAATTTCCGGATAGATCCTGTTGCTGAATCATTCCAGGTCGTGTATAATAAAATATTTCCATCGGCTGAAAAAGAAGGTTCAAACTCAAAACCCGCCTGCCGGTTGGCAAGGTCTTTTCCATCCGTGATCCTTTGCGGTATTCCGGATGGAAGTTCTTTCTTCCATAAATAACCCGCTGCATTAAACACTAACCATTTCCCATCCGGTGATGTAGTGGCCTGGCGTATAACATTCGCATGAAAAGTTGAGGGATTGATGTCCTGTTGAAAACGAACAGCATCATAGATCCTTTGTTTTACATGACAGGTAAACGGAATTTCAGCTGCCTTGTTTACACCATCCGCATCCACCTTCCATATTTTCCCGTTGCTCCAGATCACAATATTTTTATCATCGGGTGTCCAGGAATAACCGGTATATAAACCAAATACAGACCAGGTTTCCTGCTGATCCTTACTAAGCTGGTCATAGATGGGCCATTCTTCCCCGGTTGCCAAGTTGCGCAGGTATAAAACCGTTTTGGTCCTGACCCTTTTTACAAACGATAACAACTTACCATCATGCGATAACTGCGGACGCATGGCTCCTCCGGGCCCGCCGGTGATCGTTTCTATAATTCCCTTTTCCCGGTCAAATCTTTTGATGACAAAGATCTGGTTGTTCGGATCCTTATTATATTGAAATGAACCACCGGGGTACATATCCTCGCTGAAATAAACATAGCGCCCATCGGGTGAAGCCACCGGCTCATTCACATCCTGCTGATCATTTTTTCTTGCTGTTAATTGCAACCCGTTTCCCCCGCTGATATGATAGAGCCAGATTTCTCCTGCACCCAAAGAACGGGTAGAAGTAAAATGCTTGCGGGCAAGTATGTATTCGCCATCCGGCGACCAGACGCCATTATTCAGTAGGCGAAAACTTTCTTTGGTTATTTGCCGGGCATTGCTTCCGTCGCGGTTCATGACCCAGATATTATCTCCGCCTCCCGCATCCGAAGTAAACAAAATTTTTTTCCCGTCCGGACTGAAACGGGGCTGCACTTCAAAAGCATGGCCGCTTCGTAATAGCGTTGCTTCACCGCCGGAAAAAGGAATACGATATATATCTCCCAGCAGATCAAAAACGATCTCCTGCCCGTCCGGTGAAATATCGAGATTCATCCAGGTTCCTTCATTTACCGTAAAAGAAACTTCTTTGTACGGCCCCTGCGGATTATTTACATCCCATTTTGGTTTTTCCTGGGCCGCTGAAATAAAAAACACACCCGTCAAAAAAAGGGTAAGCCATTTCCTTGTTCGCATAGCAATAGATTTAAGAAAGTTGAAGATAATAAATGCATAGTTGAATCCGCACAGGAATTCACCCCGCTTTTTCCGCCATTCACCGATTTCATCCGCTTTATCACCCATTCTCCATTGACCATTGACCATTCACCTCCTAGTTTTGACTAAAATTTGAATAACATGACCGATTACGAAAGCAGAAGAGAAGAAAGAAGAAGAATGCGGGAAGAATGGCGGGCAAAGATCCGCGAAAAATATCCTCATATGGCGCGGGGCACGCATGATCCGAACAGCGGGGTATGGACAGGTGTATTTGTATTGCTGATCGGGGTGGCAGCACTTATCAAAGCCACCGTAACCGGTTTGCCTGACTGGTTTTTTGGCTGGCAGACATTTTTGATCGCCATGGGATTATTTTTTGGTATCCGGATTTATTTACGGGGTGGGTCCCTGTTTGCTCCTTTAATGGCTGTACTTGTCGGAACCGCTTTCCTTATTCCGGAAATTGATCCCACCATACCGGTTCGCCGTTATACCTGGCCGGTTGTTATCATCCTGATCGGTATCTATTTTATTTCATCCAACCTGAGACATAGAGCCAGCCTGAAAGATGAAAAAAAAAAGGACAGCAACAGAGGCATAGAGGATGCGGCTATTGTTGAAGAGACGGTATATTCCAAAGAAGATTTTGTTCATGCCTCTTCTTTTTTTGGCGGCACCAAGAAAAATATCATTTCCAAAAATTTCAAAGGAGGTCATATCACCAATATTTTCGGTGGCACCGAGCTTTACCTGGGCCAGGCCGATATCAACGGCAAGGCCGTAATCGACACCACCACCATTTTTGGAGGCCTGAAACTGATCATCCCTGCCAACTGGACCGTGAAATATGAAGCCGCCGTCATTTTCGGGGGCATTGAAGATAAAAGAAACGTTACACCGGTTGCAGATGGCCCGGAAAAAATATTATTGATCAAAGGAACGGTTATGTTTGGGGGTATTGATATCAAAAGCTATTAAACAATATGTCAGCTTCCCCGCTTTCCACCCGCCGGTTCAGGTTAATGTTTTTCCTTTTCTGGATCGCAATCATATGTGATCATGCCATTATTTCACACTGGTTCGGCATCGGATGGAAAGTGGCCGTGGTGGACAGTCTCATCAGCAATGCATTTCTTTTATTGGCCGGTTTGCTGATCATGAATACGCTCCGGTATTACCTGCCGCGCAGAGAAAGATATATTCACCTTTTTATCTGGGCCATATTTTTTACCGTCATTATCACCCTGCTTGACGGTTGGATATTAAAAGCCATTTTCAGGAATGAAAGCGGTTATGACCTTTTCCTGCATCATTCCCTGGTGGTAAGGGTAAGCCTTGATTTTTTATTGCTGGGTTGCCTTATTCTCTTCAGTGTGCTCTGGTATCACCAGCAGGAATTAAAGGAACAGGAAGAAATAAAAAAAGATGCCGAAAAATCAGCCAAAGATGCCGAGTTATTTAAACTGCGTCAGCAACTGCAGCCGCATTTTTTATTCAACAGTTTAAATTCGATCAATGCACTGATCGGTTCGAGGCCCGAAGAAGCAAGAAAAATGGTCCAGCAACTATCTGATTTTTTAAGGGGCACGATCAAAAAGGAAGAGACACAATGGGTGACATTGAAAGAGGAACTGCAATACCTGCAACTGTATCTCGATATTGAGAAAGTGCGGTTCGGCAACCGGCTTGCCACGTCTATCGAAACAGATGAGACAACCAATTCATTGAAATTACCGGCCCTGCTGCTTCAACCCTTAGTCGAAAATGCGATCAAGTTTGGAATATACGATACTACCGGTGATACAGAGATTAAAATAATAGCAACCAAAGAGGAAAACAATTTATTGATCAGTGTAATTAATCCCTTCGATCCTGAAACATCATCACCGCAACAGGGAACCGGGTTTGGCCTGGCTTCCGTTCAACGAAGGTTGTATCTCTTATTTGCAAGAAACGACCTGCTCAAGACTGAAGCAAAAGAAAATATCTTTACAACGATTGTGAAGGTACCGCAGGTGTCTGACGTCTCGAAGAGCGTCTGACACCTGGAGGTGTCTTGCGCTGGAGATGGACACCGGCAGGAGTCTGACACGTTTTAAATGTCAGACACCCGCAAAAAACATTAAACTAAAACGACTCCTGAAAAGGTGTCAGACATTATGAAAGTAATTATCATCGACGACGAACCCCTGGCCCGGAGCATTGTAAAAGAATTTTTGCAAAAACATCCGCACTTAAAGCTGGTTGCCGAATGCGGCGATGGCTTTGAAGGAGTAAAAGCCATCCAGCAATACCAGCCCGACCTGATCTTCCTCGATATCCAGATGCCCAAGATCAACGGGTTTGAAATGCTCGAACTGCTGGATCAGACTCCTGCCATTATCTTCACCACGGCCTTTGATGATTATGCCATCCAGGCATTTGAGGCGCATGCCATTGATTATTTATTGAAACCCTTTAACCAGGAACGATTTGATAAAGCCATTGCCCGGTGGAATGAACAGAAATTGCAAGGTCATGAAAAGGCAACACAGGAACTGTTGGAAACGGCATCGCAATCGCCATCACAAAGCCAGCGTATTGTTATCAAAGACGGAAGCAAAATAAAGATCATCCCGGTGCATGAGGTACTGTACCTTGAAGCGGCCGATGATTATGTTAAGATCCATACCAAAGACGGGTATTTCCTGAAAAATAAAACCATGAATCATTTTGAACAGGTACTCGATGGTCAGCAATTTGTCCGCTGCCACCGCTCCTACATTGTAAATGTGCAGCAGATCACCCGGATCGATCCCTATGAAAAAGACAGCCACGTGGCCGTTCTCCGTTCGGGAGTAAAAGTACCGGTGAGCCGTAGTGGTTATGGGAAATTAAAGGAGGTACTTGGGTTGTAAATTCAATTAAATATATTTTGCACACGGATGACACGGATTAAATGGATTTACACAGATTCTTAAAAAAGTGTTTCTCTGCTTGTTGAAACCTTTCTGTATTTCATCGTGTTCTTTGTGGTTCGTCGTGTCCTTTGTGTTCCAGAAATTCAGGAGCACAAAGAACACAAAGGGGCACGAAAGACACTACGATAGATTTTGAACACATGGTACTTACATACGGACAGTGATCTATAAGAATAAAAAATCTGCAGAATAAAATCCCTCATCATCAGCGTCATCCGCGATCCCTCTCATCAACATTCTCTATCCAGCACGGAAACGATCTTTCCATAAAATTCACGCGCACTTTGCGGAGTGCTGCCGATGCACACAATACCCAGTTTACCATATTGGGATAAAGCCCCGATCAGGTGAAACATCACCCCTTCCTGTGAGCTGCCATCGTAATGCAGGTCATTCATCATGGCAATATCGATCAGGTCGTGCGGGCTGATGCCTTTGTATTTTTCGCTACGCAGGTTATCGGAACAGAAATAATAACGAACCAGGTGGCCCCTGGATGTATAATACAAACCTTCTTCGTCATTGTATTTTCCATCCGTTAAAAACTGCAGCATCAGGAATGGATGGGTGGTGCCTCCCTTGCGCAAATTGATCTCAATAGGATAATGCTTCCAGCCCTCCTTATCTTTTACCGAAATAAAATCCACCGCAAAGCGACCCAGCACGCCCTTTTCTTTTAAAGTCTCAGCCACTATTCTTCCCATTCTTCCCAGTTCAATAGCATATTCATTCGAAGCCGGGAAATGGGCGCCGATATAAACCTGGCCGCTCTCACCACCCAATTCCTGGTCATGGGTGGAAATGATCTCGCTATGCCCCGTTGGAGTCACCCGGCATTGCACCGAAGGGGATTCTTTCAGATCACCTTCCAGGAATTCTTCCACAATGCCGCCCATGCTTTTATATTTCTGTAAAAACATATCATATGAAAGATCTTGGGCTACCATTTTTAATCGCATCCTCAGATTTTCTTTTATCCAGCTCCTCAGATCCGCAGCCGAATCCGATCCTTCATAAGAAAAAACCGCATTCCCATCGCCGGAAAACCCGTCGTTCATTTTTACCACTCCTTTTCGCAATACCGGGTTTTGTTCTTTCATTTTGGCCAGCCCGTTGATGATATCTTCTTCGGTATGCAGGTCTTCAAACCCGGGAGGAACGCTGAGACCGCATTCCCTGAAAATTTTACGGCCATTGCTTTTACTTCCCAATTCATAGAGATCAGGATCGCATCCATAGATCGGCACCTGTAATTGTACGGCCAGCGAACGTTCAAGAGCAGTTACATTGAAACAGGACATATGCGCTTCATGATCCGGCGGAATAAAATCTTTGATACGCTGGATCAGTCTTGGCCGTTCAAGGATCTTTTTGGTGAGGGGGCTGGATGAAGAATCATGACAGCTCAATAAAGTCAATCTCCGCAATGCATGATACCCCGTAACACCCGGCAACAAGTGCAGGTAATAATCCACGATCACCGGGTCAATCGTTTCGCTGGTCACATAGATCACATGCGTGCGGGGCATCCGCAGCAGCATCAGCATACAAAGCATCCGTTCTTCATAATGATTGATACCGGAGATCTTGGAAAGAATTTCTTCATCCATGGAGAGGGACGGGATGATAATGACCGTCCGGGGCGCATGTTTATCGGGGAATATTTGTTCGAACTGCAGGACGAAACGCTCCTGCAATTTTTTAAATTGTAATACTTCGGCTACAGAACCCCTTTCCGGCAAATGTGCATGCCCGTTAGTTGCCGGTGCACTCTTATTAACTTCTTCCATGTTATAAAAAAATTTGTACCTTTTATTTTTTTGCACAACTGCTGTATCGGACCGGCATCAGGCTTCCTGTCCCATCCACAAAGCCCCGCCGATACTGTCCCTGCCTGCCCCGGTTACGGAAGATAA
>CAZQGZ010000009.1:14825-19472 GCA_964592935.1 uncultured Chitinophaga sp.
CGGGTAAATGGTATCGGTTCCGAATTCATTGGCCAATGATTTGGGAAAAGAAAGTTTATAATAATCCAGTTGATTTAATTTTTCCAGCAGGCCTGTATTCACCGTGCCGCCTGCGGCCATTTCACCTCCATCATCATAATCTTTTCCCGCATCATTGGCCAGCATATTCAGCACCCGGTTAGCCGGACATACATCAAAAGCAATATAGACACCCCCTGATCTACCCTCTCCGCTTGCGATGAGTGGCCGGGCTTGCCCACCGAAGCTTACGCGAAGGTGGGGGTGAGATACTGAAAGATTGGCGATCCCTCCTATATTCAAAAAGTAATCATACCCGCTCCACAACATTTTTTCCCCGACAGGAACGATCGGGGCGCCCTGTCCGCCCAAGGCAATATCCAATGAACGCAGGTCCGTAACAACAGGAAGTCCGGTTTCGGCTGCAATGGCAGCCCCGTCACCTAATTGTGCCGTCATTTTTTTGGAAGGAAGGTGAAAGGTTGTATGGCCATGGGATGCAATAAGGGCCACCTGGTAATTCAACTTATTTTCTTCTATAAACCGGTTGACAAGTGTCCCGGTATAATGCCCGTACCCGGTATGTAATAACTGGTAATCCAGGGCGGGTAATGAAGTGGCATTCTTCAACCGCAATATCCATTCATCTTCGTAAGCATAACAATCTGCTTTCAGTATCTCATAACTCCATTTTCCCCCGTTTTCGTGGAACTCAGCAAAAACAATATCCAGTCCATCCAGCGAACTACCGCTCATTAAACCAATTGCCCGGTAAACCATGAATCAGATTTTAGATTTACGATTTTAGATTTTAGATTTGCTTAAAGTCAAAAATACCTTTTTTAATCCAGCATTATTTTACAGACTGATTAGACAGGCAGCAATCCAAAATCAAAAATCTAAACCCCAAAATGATAGTTAACCTCAGCCAGCAACATTCTTTGATCAGTAACTGGGTTGCCGAACTCAGGGATGTATCCATCCAGTCGGACCGTATGCGTTTCCGCCGTAACCTGGAACGTATCGGTGAAGTGGCTGCTTATGAGATCAGCAAGGTATTGCCCTTTACGGAAAAAGAAATTCAAACTCCCCTGGGTACCGCAACCCATAAGGTTTTAAAAGAACAACCGGTATTGGGAACGATATTGCGGGCCGGGCTCCCCCTGCACCAGGGATTGCTTAATTTTTTTGACCAGGCTGATAACGCATTTATTTCTGCTTACCGCAAACATCATAAAGACGGCACTTTCGAAATTAGCCTTGATTATGTTTCCTGCCCTGAACTGGAAGACAGGATCGTTATTATTTCGGACCCGATGCTGGCTACCGGTTCTTCACTGGTTAAAACCATTCATTTTCTAAAAGCAGAAGGTAAGCCCCGTGAAATACATATTGTGGCAGCCATCGCCTGCACCGTCGGAATAGAATATGTGAAAAGAGAAGAACCGGCCGTAACGATCTGGTGTGGAGATATCGACGATGAACTGACAGCCAAAGGATATATTGTTCCGGGTCTTGGTGATGCCGGGGACCTGGCTTATGGGACTAAGATACAAATGTGAAATAGTCGGTAGTCGTTAGTCTGGAGTCAGGAGCCAGTCTCCTAAATGTTGAAGCTCAAACTCCTGACACAGACTCCCGACTCATGACTCCCGACTCAACTAAAAAGCAGCAATATTTTCCTTTTACCAGTCTGATAAATTGTTGTATTTTTCCGTTTCGTACCGGGAAGAAACCAGGGGCCGGAACAATTTCAGCCGAACAGGAACGTTTTAAGAAATCTTTGGACAAATTTTACAGGATTTTTTCCCCGACCGACCAGTGAAAAAACATTAATTGCAGAGATGAAAAAAATTCTTTCTACCCTTTTTGGTTGTGTGGCTTTGGTAAGTGTGTCAAATGCCCAGGACCCTAATTTTTCCCAATTCTTTGCTTCCCCGCTTACGCTGAACCCGGCGCTGACAGGCAAGTTTGATGGTGTATTCCGGGTGGCTGGTAATTACCGCAACCAATGGCCTACCATTAACAATGCATTTGTTACCAAAACGGCTTCCATTGATTTTGGAATTTTAAAAAACCGGCTGGCTGAGATCGATCAATTGGGAGTTGGCATACTTGGTATGACGGATAATGCCGGGGACGGAGTACTTGTCACAAACTATGCCGGTGTTTCATTGGCTTATCACAAGGGATTGGATGAAAACGGTTATCACCAGGTTGGCGCAGGATTCCAGGTCACCATGGCCAGTAAAAGACTGGATATTACCAAAGTTTATTTTGCCGACCAGTTAACGCCTCTTGGATTCACCGGTGTCACCAGTGAGATTTTCACCAATAAACAGATCAGTGTGAATTATGTTGATGTGAATGCCGGGGTATTGTACAATGGCAGCACCAATGGCTACAATAATTTTTATATCGGGGCCTCCATGTATCATATCAACCGTCCCAAAGAAAGTTTTAAGGGAGGCCAGTACCTTCTTTCTGCCCGGACCACTTTGCAGGCTGGTGGAAAAGTTCCGATTGGCCCTTATAACTACCTGCATGTTGCCGCCAATCACAGTATGCAGGCCAAAGCGCATAATACCATGGCTGGTCTCGCCTTTTCATATAATATTAATCAGAATGAAGAGAATCCAACCAATGTTTATATCGGAAGCTGGTATCGTTTCAATGATGCCGTGATCCCGTATATCGGGCTGGAATTTAACGGCCTTCATATCGGCGCTTCCTATGATGCCAACACATCGAGCCTGAAACCCGCTTCCAATACGAAAGGAGGTATTGAAATTTCTCTCATCTATATCAAGAAGCCATCCGATCCGGATGCAAAGAAGCTGAATTGCCCGAGGTTTTAGCTGTTAGCTTGTGTACGTTTCATAAATCAACAGGAAAAATTATTTTGATCATGTTATCTGTAATTATTCCCTCATGCTAAACACTAACTATAAGAAGAGTTTTCCTGTTCCCGTTAAAACATCAACCTTATCATCGCAACGGATTAAGCTAAAGGCTAACAGCTAATAGCTAACAGCTTTCCTCAGATCTTCATCAACAAAGGAAGCAGGAACCAGCAAAACAAAGTAATCAGTATAACAGAAACCATATTCATCACGAAACCCGCTTTGGTCATTTGTTTCAATTTGATATACCCACTGGCAAATACAATGGCATTGGGTGGTGTGCCCATGGGCAGCATGCTTGCACAACTTGCGGCCAACGTCATGGGAATACCAAGCAACAACGGATTCATGCCCAGCGCATCGGCCAGTGAAGAAACCACCGGCGCAAAAACTATGACCTGCGCTACATTACTCATGACCTCGCTGATGAAAATGGAAACCAATACCACCACGAACACCAGCATGAATTGATTGCCTCCGAATTGCGCCAGCCATTGTCCCAATTCCTGTATCAAGCCGGCTTTCTCCAGCGCACCGGCCAGGCAAATACCGCCGCCAAAAAGTAATAAAATACCCCAGGCCATCTTGCTGGTATCGCTCCATTCCAAAAGGGAGTCATTATTCTCATCATCTCTCTTACCAGATGGGCAAATGAATAATGCCACCGCACACATGACGGCTATGATCGTGTCGTCCAGTTTAAAAAGATCCTGGGCATCATTGATAATACTCCTTGTGATCCATAAAAAAGCGGTGCCTGCAAAAATGAACAACACTCTTTTTTCCGCTGCTGATAAAGGACCTAGTTGAAGTAATTCATTTTTTATATGCAATTGTGTGGCTTTGTCAGACCGGATCCTGTTTGGAAATAACCATTTTACCATTACCCAATACAAACTCATCAGCAAAAAAATCGCCAGGGGCACGCAGATCAACATCCAGTTTACAAAATCAATTTGTGCTCCGGGATATTTTTTTTCAATATACCCTACGTATGCCACATTGGGCGGCGTGCCAATGATAGTGGCGATCCCGCCTATATTGGATGCATACGCGATCGCCAGCATGATCGTGAGTGAAAAATTTCCGATATGTCCCTCACCCTGGTGTTTTTCTTTCATCACATGAATGACAGAAAGAGCGATCGGGAACATCATCATGGTAGTGGCTGTATTGCTAAGCCACATACTCAATAACCCCGTCGCCAGGATAAAACCCAGAACGATCCGGTCACCGCTCGTTCCGGTCAGGCGAACAATATTCAATGCAATGCGCCGGTGCAGGTTCCATTTTTCAATGGCCAGTCCCAGCATAAAGCCGCCCATAAATAAAAAAATGATGGGGTTGGCATAAGGCGCAGCCGTTTCTTCCAGTTTGGATATTTTCAGTAAGGGAAAAAGAATCAATGGCAATAAGGCAACCACCGGCATCGGTAATGCCTCGGTCACCCACCAGGTGATCATCAGTCCCGCAATAGCCAGTACTTTTTTGGCGCCTTCATCAACTGCAAAGGGATTGATAAAATATAAAGCCAGCGAAACAGCAACTCCGGCAATAAGTGAAATGAATTTTAATTGTTGTTTTGACAAGCCAATAAGTTTGAGAGTTCAAGATAATTCTAAAGGACAATTTAGTCAAATTGGTTATATGGGTCATATTAGTCATTCTAATTGGGTAAACGTTAAATTACTTATGACTCCATTTGACCCATATGACCCATTTGACC
>CAZQGZ010000009.1:19572-37269 GCA_964592935.1 uncultured Chitinophaga sp.
TGACCTATTTGACCCATTTGACCTATTTGACCCATTTGACCCATTTGACCCATATGACCCATTTGACCCATTTGACCTATTTGACCCATTTGACCTATTTGACCTATTTGACCTTCTTCCCGCTTACATTCAAATTCCCTTTTACATAAAAGCGGTAATGCAGCAATGCATCCTTACCGGCATAATCAACACCTATCCTTGGCGAAGCCGCAATATCTTTCCTGTTGAAAGTAAATCCATCATCAGCAATAAACAGTTCTTTACTCTGTAATGAGCAACCGCTATGCCGGGTAAATATTGCCAAAGCTTTTGATAATTTCCCGGGGCCACTTGTCAATTTATTATCCGGATTTGTTTTTCCAACCCGCTGTCGCATCGTATCTATACCCTTAACCGGCTCCAATGCCCGGATCAATATAGCATGCGGAATGCCGGAGCGATTGGTAACCACATTAAATAAATGATGAATCCCATAACACAAATAAACATAAGCCACTCCTCCTTTTGCATACATGATATCATTCCTGGAAGTTCTCCGGCCACCGTACGCATGCGATGCTTTATCGGTAATGCCGCGATAGGCCTCCACTTCCACGATCCGCCCGGATGTAACCAATCCATGAAACCTTGTTACCAGAATTTTTCCCAGCAATTCCCGGGCGATCTGTAAAACATTTTCCCGCTGATAAAATGTAACCGGTAATTTTTTCATACGTTTATTTCGAAATAGGGAATTGCTAACTAAAAGTCTTTCTCCCACTCCCCACTTGCCACTCGCCACTCCCTACTCCCCACTTGCCATTCACCATTCACTATTCACTATATTTACTTCTCAATTTAAGTCATTGCTGAAAGAAATCGTCATAGCTGTTCAATCCCTGGGAGAAGCGCACCGGTTTATTCAAAAACACAGGCTTTTCAAGTGGATCATCATACCCGGTATTATTTATACGATTCTTTTTATTGCCGGTATGTTTTTTTTCTGGCAATCCTCCGATACGGTCATTTCCTGGATCAGCCGCCAGTTGCGAATCGAAGCCTGGCTGCAGAAAGAAAGAAGCGAATGGTTAAGCTTTCTTTTTGTCATGATGGGCATGATGCTCCGGCTGATCATGGTATTATTTTATTTTTCCCTGTTCAAATTCCTTATTCTCATTATCGGTTCACCGGTATTTGCTTATCTCAGTGAAAAAACAGAAGCGATCATGGAAGGGAAAGAACATTCATTCAACTGGTCCGAACTGAAAAAAGATGCTGCAAGAGGGATCAGGCTTGCTCTGCGGAATGCCGGCTGGCAATCGGTTTACCTGGTTGCCCTGGTCCTGTTATCATTGATACCCCTGGCCGGGTGGATCACGCCCGTCATTGCCCTGCTGATGGAATGTTATTATTTCGGGATCTCCATGCTTGATTATAGTTTTGCCAGGAACCGGTTCAGTCTTTCACAAAGTATTGCTTTCACCGGTCGTCATAAAGGACTGGCTGTTGGAAATGGCCTGTTGTTTTTCCTGATGCATATCGTGATCATACTGGCTCCCGCCTATGCAGTCATTGCGGCAACACTCTGTGTACATAAAGTAAAAACAAGCTGATCCGGCATGGCAACCGTCTACCTCATACCATCCCTGCTGCAGGAAGAAGGCCTGGATGTTATTCCTCCATACATTATTCATGCAATAAAAGCATGCAACGTTTTTTTTGTTGAAAATGAAAGAACCACCCGGCGGTATTTTAAAAAACTGTGGAAAGAAATGGCGATTGATGATTATGAATGGTATAACGTGTCTGACACCTCCAGTGTGTCTGACACGTTCAAAAAAAAATTGAAAGAAAATAAAACCATCGGTATCATCAGCGAAGCGGGTTGTCCCGGCGTGGCCGATCCCGGGCAGGCATTGGTTGATCTTGCCCACCGGATGAATGCGGAAGTAAAACCTTTGGTGGGACCCAATTCCATTTTACTGGCCCTGATGGCCAGCGGCATGAATGGTCAGCAATTTCAATTTCACGGGTACCTCCCGATAGATAACCCGCAACGTATCAAAGCCATTAAAGAACTGGAAGCCGGCTCTGCCAGGAAAAAATGTACACAGATATTTATTGAAACCCCGTACCGGAACAACCAACTGATCGAATCGTTACTTAAAAACTGCAACCCTGCCACAAAGCTTTGTATAGCGGTTGACCTCACAGGTAAAAAAGAATGGATCAAAACAAAAACAATTGCCGGCTGGCAAAAAGAAAAACCGGATATTCATAAACGCCCGGCTATCTTTCTCCTTTATTCCGGCCTGGCAGATTGAATTTTGGTAACCCCCGTGATAATATATTTTGTATCGCCCCTCCACGGCAATGAAGCCCGGTATTGTGTGTAAGAAAGCTGCACACACTGGTCCTGCATATTTTTAAGCAGGTTGGTGATGCTGTCATTGGTAACAGAGAAATAAAATTTTTCGGGGTTGGTCATTTGCCGGCAACTCAGCCACATTTCACCCTCATCGGTTTTAAAAACATTTCCTTTATGACTGATCTTGATGAGTATACCTGTCCTTTCACCCTTACTGTAACTATTGAAGAAAAACCAATAGATACAGAATGCCAGTACCAAAAAAATAATGACCAGGAAGGCTCTGAAGTTTCGGCGCAATTTATCTTTCCACGTAGTTCGTTTTACCGGCTCCATTGAAACAGGTTGAGGGGCTGTATGGATTGATTGTTCTGACATATGCTGGGTTTATAACAAAAATTTTAAGAAAATAAATGATTATTATTATACATTTGTCCTCAATTTACAACTTGTTTGTTTACATGATCAATATGCTCACCCATACCAAACAACTGGCTTTTCATGCACCCATTACCAGCGGAGTTTATTCTGTAGGTTTTGATGTGTTTACTTTTTCACGCCCCCGACGCCGTCCTGTTTGCTGACAGGACGAACCGCTCACCATGGTCCCTGTCAGTGAAATACACCCCGCAAAAAATGAATTGGGCTGGTGGCCCGCAGCAAAATAATCATTCAGGATTGGAAGATCATCAAATCATCATCAGGGTTGCTACATCCGCCGATAAGATCTATTCAAAGGTCATAACGGATGAGATGGAAGCTTCTGCTGCCGCCCGCGGTACGGGTATAGCCAAACGTTCCCCGGAATATATTGAAGAAAAAATTGACCAGGGCAAAGCCGTTATTGCCCTTACGGATGATAATACCTGGGTTGGCTTTTGCTATATCGAAACCTGGAGTCACGGTGAATATGTTGCTAACAGCGGCCTGATCGTGGCGCCGGCATACCGGAAAAGCGGTGTTGCGAAAGCTATCAAGAAAGAAATATTTAATCTCTCGAGGGAAAAATACCCCGATGCAAAAATATTCGGCCTGACCACCGGCTTAGCCGTAATGAAGATCAACAGTGACCTGGGTTATGAACCGGTCACCTATTCTGAATTAACCCAGGATGAAGCTTTCTGGGCCGGTTGCAAAAGTTGCGTGAACTATGAAATACTGATGAGCAAAGACCGGAAGAACTGTATGTGCACCGCCATGCTCTATGATCCGAAAGATCATTATGAGCCCGAAGAAACCAAAGAGTTTTTTAAAAAGAATGTAAAAGGGTTTGAACGGCTGCTTCGCTTTAAACAATGGAAATTACTCAGGCCCTTCATGAAAAAAGATAAACCCGGTAATGGCGGCAAACCAAGATCTTTATTTCATTTTCTTTTTAATGTATAAAGAAACAGCATGAACAAAAAAGTTGTTTTGGGTTTCAGCGGCGGATTAGACACAACCTATTGTGTTAAGCACCTGTCGGAAGACAAGGGCTATGAAGTGCACAGCATTATTGTCAATACCGGCGGATTTACCGGTGAAGAGCTGAAAAGGATTGAGACACATGCGTACAACCTGGGCGTAAAAACACATACAGCCGCAGATGCGGTAAAAGGATATTATGACCGCATCATTAAATACCTGGTCTATGGAAATTGTTTAAAGAATAATACATACCCCTTAAGTGTATCCGCCGAAAGACTAAGCCAGGCTTTACATATCGCCGAACATGCCCGGGCATTGAATGCCGATGCTGTTGCCCACGGCAGTACCGGCGCCGGGAACGACCAGGTGCGATTTGATATGATCTTCCATATCATGATCCCGGGGGTAGAGATCATTACGCCAATAAGAGATTTAAAACTGAGCCGGGAAGAAGAGATCGCTTACCTGAAAAGTAAGGGTGTGGAAATGAATTTTGAAAAATCGATGTACTCAATCAATAAAGGATTGTGGGGAACAAGTGTTGGCGGCAAAGAAACACTTTCATCAAAAGGCATGCTGCCTGAAGAAGCCTGGCCAACACAGATGACAGAGACGGGAGCCGGGAGCCTTGAGTTAGGATTCATTAAAGGAGAGTTATTTAAAGTAAACGGGGAATCATTTGATCACCCTGCTGAAGCAATTCAGGAAGTGCAGAAAATCGCAGGGCCATATGGTATCGGAAGAGATATACACGTGGGCGATACCATCATTGGGATAAAAGGCCGTGTCGGGTTTGAAGCCGCTGCACCCATGCTGATCCTGAAAGCACATCATGCGCTCGAAAAACATGTGCTCACCAAATGGCAACTGCAGTGGAAAGACCAGTTGGCCCAGTTTTATGGCAACTGGTTGCATGAAGGACAGATCCTTGACCCGGTGATGAGGGATATCGAAGCCTTCCTGGAAAACAGCCAGCAAAATGTGACCGGTGATGTATTCATACAATTGATGCCTTATCGTTTTCAGATAACCGGTATCGAATCAAAATATGACCTGATGAACAGCCGGTTTGGCAAATATGGAGAAATGAATACAGGGTTTACCGGAGAAGATGTAAGAGGTTTCAGTAAAATATTCGGCAACCAAACCTCGATTTATCATTCAGTTCAAAAAGAAAATAATAAATAAGTAACCTGCCTGCCGGTAGGCAGGTCAATAATAAAGAATGAATAAGCCGGAGAAGGATACTTATTAATTATTTATTTCTTATTTTTTATTAATTAACGAAGGCATATGCAAATTAAAGCAGGAATTATAGGCGGAGCCGGTTATACAGGTGGTGAATTAATAAGGATCTTGTTAAACCACCCCGGTGTTGATATTTCGTTTATCCATAGCCGGAGCAATGCCGGTAACTATGTCCATGCTGTTCACAGGGATCTGCTGGGAGAAACAGATTTAACGTTCACGAATGATATCAATCCTTTGGGTGACAGAGCCGGAAGCATCGACGTTCTTTTTCTTTGTTTGGGGCATGGAGAATCAAAGAAATTTTTATCTGAAAATAATATATCAGATAAAATAAAAGTAATTGATTTAACCAATGATTTCCGTTTAACTCATAGCTCAAAGCTCGGAACCCGCAGCTTTATATACGGTCTTCCCGAACTGAACAGGGATAAGATCAGAACAGCACAAAACATTGCAAACCCCGGTTGCTTTGCTACAGCTATTCAGTTGGGATTGCTCCCATTGGCAAAAGCCGGCTTGCTTGGGGAAGTTTATACAACGGGTATCACCGGGTCAACCGGCGCGGGTCAGTCATTAACTGAAACTTCCCATTTCAGCTGGCGGACAAATAATATCCAGGCCTATAAAACATTAACACATCAGCATCTGGATGAAATAACTGAATCACTAAATCAATTGCAGCCACGATCCCCCCTCTCCGCAGGTGGAGAGGAACGGGGGGTGAGGTTCGTTCCCTGGAGAGGCGATTTTGCAAGAGGGATTTTTGTCAGTTCAACAATACACTGTGATTTATCCCCGGAAGAGCTGTATAATTTATTCACTGATTTTTATAACGGGCACCCGTTCACGCATGTCAGCAGGGATCCGGTATTCTTAAAGCAGGCAGTGAATACAAACAAGGCAATCATTCAATTGGAAAAGAGTGGAAACAAGCTGGTAGTTCACTCCATCATTGATAATCTGTTAAAAGGAGCCAGCGGGCAGGCTGTGCAGAATATGAACCTGGTGTTTGGGTTTGATGAAACGGCTGGTTTGAAATTGAAGGCAAATTATTTTTAATAATAACCGAAGAGGCGGGGAGGCGCAGAGAAGAACTCCGCGTCGCTGCGTCTCAGCGGTAAATCTTTCTTCATGAATCTATTCGATGTTTACCCGATTAATGACATCAACATTGTAAAAGCCAAAGGCTCTTATGTATGGGATGATAAGGGAGAACAGTATCTTGACCTTTACGGGGGGCATGCTGTCATCAGTATCGGTCATACCCACCCGCATTGGGTGAAACGGATCGAAGAACAACTGGAAAAAATCGCTTTTTATTCCAATTCAATAAAAATCCCACTACAGGCGGAACTGGCCCGAAAGCTGGGTGAGTTGTCCGGCAAAGAAGATTACCAGTTGTTCCTTTGCAACAGCGGCGCCGAAGCCAATGAAAACGCGTTGAAACTGGCAAGCTTTCATAACGGAAGAAAGAAAGTGATCGCTTTCAGCAGATCGTTTCATGGAAGAACCTCATTGGCTGTCTCGGCAACCGATAATAAAAATTATATCGCCCCGGTAAACGAGACAGAAAATGTCATTTTTCTTCCTTTCAATGATGAAAAAGCCCTGGAAACCTGTTTTGCTGAGAAAGGGGAAGAAATTTCGTCGGTCATCATTGAAGGCATCCAGGGTGTCGGTGGAATCCATGTCGCAGAAAACTCCTTTTTACAAAAGATACGATCCTTGTGTGACGAACATGAAGCTGTTTATATTGCCGACAGTGTTCAATGCGGATATGGCAGAAGCGGAAAATTTTTCAGTCACGATTACGCGGGCGTAAACGCAGATATATATACCATGGCCAAGGGCATGGGCAATGGTTTCCCCGTAGCCGGAATTATTATTGCGCCGCATATCAAACCCAAACATTTTCAACTGGGCACTACATTCGGAGGCAATCACCTGGCTTGTGCAGCCGCATTAGCCGTACTGGAAGTAATGGAAGAAGAAAAATTGATGGGCAACGCCCTGATGGTTGGCAAATACCTGAAAGAAGAACTGGATACCATTCCCCAATTATTAAATACAAGAGGGCGGGGGCTGATGATCGGCTTTGATGTACCGGAAGAATTAAAAGATCTAAAAAAGAATCTCCTTTGGAATCAAAAGATTTTTACCGGGGAGGCAAAGCCAAACGTAATTCGCCTGCTTCCGTCTTTAGCATTAAAGAAAAGAGATGCGGAACAATTTATTGACTCACTGAAAGAAGAAATACAAAATTTTATTTCAACCCCAGCCAATTGAAAATGAAGAATTTCGTCTCTGTTCATGATGTAAAAAATATAGATGCCCTGGTGCAGAAAGCTTTGGCATATAAAGCCAATCCTTTTGCAGATAAAACACTCGGAATTAATAAACGGATCGGATGTTTGTTTCTCAATCCCAGTATGCGTACCCGGTTAAGCACACAGATCGCTGCACAAAACCTGGGCATGGAAGCTGTCATATTCAATGCGGGAACGGAAGGATGGGCCCTGGAATTCGAAGAAGAAGCCATTATGAGCGGCACCACGGTGGAACATGTAAAAGATGCGGCTCCTATCTTGGGAAAATATTTTGATATCCTGGCGATCCGGACTTTTCCTTCATTAAAAAACCGGGAGGATGATTACAGTGAACTGGTCATTAAACAATTCATCCGATACGCCGGCATCCCGGTTGTAAGTTTGGAAAGTGCGACCCTTCACCCGTTGCAATCATTAACAGATATCATCACCATACAGGAATGTGTATCCAACTCCCCTTTTGAAAATGGGAACAAGCCAAAAGTCGTTCTCACCTGGGCACCGCATGTAAAACCCTTGCCACAATGTGTGGCCAACAGTTTTGCCCAATGGATCAATGCCTGGGGGAAAGCAGATTTTGTGATCACTCACCCGGAGGATTATGAACTGAACGAAACTTTCACAAATGGTGCTTCCATTACAAACAACCAGGATGAAGCCCTGAAAAATGCAGATTTTGTGTATGTAAAAAACTGGAGCACATACAGGGATTACGGTAAAATTTATGAAAGCGATCCGAAATGGATGCTGACCAGTAAAAAACTGGAATTAACGAACCATGCCAAAGTAATGCACTGTCTTCCTGTCCGAAGAAATGTTGAATTGAGCGATGAAGTACTCGATGGACCAAACAGTATCGTTACAAAGGAAGCAGCCAACAGGGTCTGGGCTGCACAGGCAATCCTTTCAGAAATCCTGACATCAGATGAATAAATTGCTCGTAATAAAGATCGGTGGTAATATCATTGATGATGAAATAAAACTTTCTTCATTCCTCAGTGATTTTGCCGCATTGGATGAAATAAAAATACTCGTGCACGGCGGCGGGAAACTGGCTACCCGGATGGCGGAACGTTTAAAAATACCGCAACAGGTGGTGGATGGCCGGAGAATTACCGATGCGGAGACTCTGAAGATCGTGACGATGGTCTATGCCGGTTATATCAATAAGAATATCGTGGCCATTCTGCAGGCTGGTCATTGCAATGCACTGGGTCTTTGCGGCGCCGACGGCGATGTCATTCTGGCTCACAAAAGAAAACACCCGGTCATGGATTACGGGTACGTGGGCGATATCGATGCCATCAATACCAATTTGATAAAAAACCTGCTGGAGAAAAATATTACACCCGTCTTTGCTCCTATCACACATGACCAGCAGGGACAATTACTGAATACCAATGCCGATACGATTGCAAGAGAACTTGCAAAAGGGCTGAGCCATGAATTTGAAGTGACATTAATTTATTGTTTTGAAAAAGCCGGCGTGCTGCTGGATGCCAATGATGAAACAACGGTAATACCTGAATTAACAAAAAGCCTGTATCATGAACTCTGTACTCCTTCTCCCGGGGGCGGACGACCCAAAATTTTTGCCGGCATGATACCCAAACTGGATAATGCTTTCGGCGCACTCGGTAGCGGGGTCAGGAAAGTAATGATCGGCAAAGCGGAATATATAAAAGACCTCGTACGGGGAATCTCGGGAACATCCATCATCAATGAATAATCACCTGGCCATATTACAACAGGATGCGGTTGATCTCCTGCAGGCATTAATCCGCACTCCTTCATTCAGCACCCGGGAAGACCAGGCAGCCGGCCTTATTAAAAATTTTTTTGATGACAGGGATATTGCAGCAAACCGCGTTGGTAATAATGTTTTTGCTTTTAACAAATTTTATGATCAAGCCAGACCTACCATCCTTCTTAATTCCCACCATGATACAGTAAAACCCAACCCGCAATACACCAGGGACCCGTTTCTTCCCGTGATGGAAGAAGGAAAATTGTTTGGCCTCGGCAGCAACGACGCCGGGGGCTGCCTGGTTTCCTTGATAGCTGTATTTCTATTTTACTATGATAAACCGGGATTAAAATATAACCTGGCCATTGCCGCTTCGGCGGAAGAGGAAATTTCAGGTACCAATGGAATTGAGTATGCGTTAAAGCATTTACCTCATATTGACTGTGCCATTGTAGGAGAACCAACGGAAATGCAAATGGCGGTTGCAGAAAAAGGATTAATGGTTCTTGATTGCATCAGCCCGGGAATAGCCGGTCATGCTGCACGGGAAGAAGGTGAAAATGCCATTTACAACGCTATGGAGGATATCGGGTGGTTCAGGAGTTTCAGGTTCCCGAAAATATCTGGTTTGCTCGGACCCAATAAAATGAGTGTAACGGTTATTGAAACGGAGAACAAAGCACATAATGTTGTCCCCGACCGATGCCGGTTTGTGGTAGATTGCCGGGTCAACGAGTTATATTCTTTTGAAGAAGTTCTTGAGGTCATCAGGTCACATGTCCGGTGTGAAGTCAGACCCAGAAGTACAAGAATGCGCCCGACCTCAATAGCTTTGGATCACCCCTTGGTAAAGGCCGGTTTAAGCCTGGGAAGAAAATATTATGGTTCACCAACCACTTCCGATAAAGCCCTGATGCCTTTCCCGGCATTAAAAATGGGTCCGGGAAATTCTGCCCGCAGTCATACAGCCAATGAATATATTTTTGTAGATGAAATAAAAAACGGCATTCAGTTATACATACAACTTTTAAACCAACTGCTATGAAATTGTGGCAAAAAGATAATAGCACCCATCCCGGTGATACAGGCAAAAAAGTTGAATCCTTTACAGTGGGTAATGACAAAGAATTTGATTGTCTTCTTGCTCCCTATGATATACTGGGCTCCATTGCACATGTTATTATGTTGCAATCAACCGGGCTCTTGAACAAAGAAGAAAAAGATAAGCTGGTTGCAGAATTGAGAAATATCATAAAACAAATTGACCATTCACCAATCTCCATTGACAATAATACAGAAGATATTCATTCACATATAGAATTACTTCTTACCCGAAAACTGGGTGATGTTGGAAAGAAAATTCATTCAGCCCGCAGCCGGAATGACCAGGTACTGGTTGACATCAAATTATTTCTGAGAAGCGAGCTGGAAACACTGGTAAAATCAATCCGGGCTCTCTTTGAATTATTACAGTCGCAAAGTGAAAAATATAAAAACCATTTGCTGCCCGGCTACACCCACCTGCAGTTAGCCATGCCATCCTCATTCGGTTTATGGTTCGGCGCCTATGCTGAAAGCCTGGTTGATGATGTTATCACCATCAAAGCGGCATACGATATAGTAAATAAAAATCCGCTGGGTTCGGCAGCCGGCTATGGTTCTTCATTCCCCATCAACCGAACGATGACAACCCGGTTGCTTGGTTTCGATGATTTGAATTATAATGTGGTTTACGCCCAGATGGGAAGAGGTAAAGCTGAAAGAATAACTGCACAAGCCTTATCCGGCGTGGCCGACACACTCAGCAAGCTCAGCATGGATGCCTGCCTGTACCTGAACCAGAATTTTGGATTCATCTCATTCCCATCTGAACTCACCACCGGCTCCAGCATCATGCCGCACAAAAAGAATCCTGACGTATTTGAAATGATACGCGCTCATTGCAACCGCATCAAAGCATTGCCGAATGAAATCATGTTAATGACCACAAACCTCCCGTCCGGTTATCATCGTGACCTGCAATTGCTGAAAGAACATTTATTTCCTGCTTTTCAAACTTTAAGACAATGCATGGAAATGGCAGGGTTGATGCTGGGCAATATTGAAATCAAAAATGATATACTGGCTGATGAAAAGTATAAGTACCTGTACAGTGTGGAAGAAGTCAATAAACTGGTGAATGCCGGCATGCCATTCCGTGATGCCTATAAGAAAGTGGGAATGGATATTGAAACCGGGAATTTCAAATACCAAACCGGCATCAGCCATAGTCATGAGGGGAGCATAGGTAATCTTTGCACAGGCGAGATAAAGAAAATGATGGAAAAGGTTGTTGATTCATTCCCATTCCAATCAGTAAATGCGGCTTTGGAAAAACTGCTTACATAATTTTTGATTATTGTACCGGCAACCGGAATAATTTATAATAAATAATTCCAATTAAAGTCCATACTTATCTACGAGGTAAATAATTGCTGTCATTCCCACTGCTCCCATCTCCAGTTCCCTTTTATTCACCGCTTCAAAAACGTCATTGGGTGCATGATGATGATCAAAATAACGCTGGCTGTTGGGATTCACACCGCACATCACCGCACCGAGTTTTTTCAGGCCTCCGATATCGGCGCCACCTCCTCCATCAGGCATATCCATAATACCATAAGGCCTGAATAAAGGCAACCAGCTTCTTATTTTTGTTTTCTGTTCCGGATTGCCATCAATGCCCAGGGTGATCACGCCGAAACCACCGGCATCGCTCTCAATGGCAAAAATGTGATTTTCCTTATTGGTTGATGCCAGTTCTGCATATTTGGTTCCACCTTTCAAACCATTCTCCTCATTCATAAACATCACGGCCCGGATGGTTCTTTTTGGTGCAATTCCTGAAGCTTTCAAAGCCCTGATCACTTCAACACTTTGCATGACCCCGGATCCGTCATCATGTGCACCTTCGGCCAGGTCCCAGCTGTCGAGGTGACCACCTACAGTGATGATCTCACCCGGAAATTCGGTCCCCCTGATCTCTCCGACCACATTATAGCTTTCCACATCAGGTAATTGTTCACAATTCATCTTCATAAACATTTCCACTTTTTTCTCTTTCCCTAACAACCCGTGAAGCCATTCGGCATCCATCGTGCTGCAGGCCATGGCCGGTATTTTTTTTACCGTGCTGTCATATCGTGTTGCCCCGGTATGCGGATTATAATCGAGCGCATGTGTAACAGAACGGATCATCACGGCCACGGCTCCCATTTTGGAAGCTTCAACCGGTCCTGAACCGCGGTAGCGCACTGCATCACCATACCCGCTATATACCAGCTCGGGTCGCATCGGATAATTGAAAAAGACGATCTTTCCTTTTACCTTATCCGCTCCCAGTTTTTTTAATTCATCAAAATTGGCAACTTCAATTAATTCTGCTTTTATCCCATTGGCTGGTGTGCCTATACTCATACCCAACGCACAAACATGAAGCGCTTTATTATTTTTTCCCCATTGAATAATTCCCTGTTCCTTTTTCCCCCTAACCCAATGCGGCACCATGCAGGATTGCAGGTACACGGTGTCGGCCCCCGCTTCTTTCAGCATCCGCATCGTTGCTTCTACCGCTTTTTGTGCTTGGGAAGAACCGCTTAGCCGGGCCCCGATTTTCTTACAGAGGTAATACAGGTTTTCATAGGCCTTGCCATTCTTCAGGATATCATCAGCGATCCGGCGAATGACCAGCGAATCTTCCTGCTGGGCCGAAACCATGGTACAGGAGGAAATAAACAAAGCAGACAGGAATATTTTCTTCATGTCATTGAATTTTGCTAAAGATAACCGAAAGCATAAAATGAAGAATAATTTTTTAGATAACCGGTAGACCATCCTCCCGCAAAACAGTTACCTTAGGGTTTCCTTTAATTAATAAAATATGCGAATCGGAATTGTTTGTTACCCTACTTTTGGCGGTAGTGGTGTGTTGGCAACAGAATTGGGAAAGGCCCTCGCCCAGAAAGGCCATTTGGTTCATTTTATTACCTACCAGCAGCCCGTCAGGCTGAGTGGGTATACCCCGAATATTTTTTACCACGAAGTCCAGGTGCCAACCTATCCTTTATTTGATTTTCCTCCCTATGAAACAGCCCTCGCCAGTACGATGGTGGATGTCATAAAAAATAACGACCTCGACCTGCTGCATGTGCATTATGCCATTCCTCATGCTTCAGCGGCTTATATGGCCAAGCAAATATTAAAGAAAGAAGGAAAGATCATCCCGGTCATTACCACCCTTCATGGTACGGATATCACCCTGGTGGGTAGAGACAAGACCTATGCACCGGTGGTTACTTTTTCCATCAATGAAAGCGATGCGATCACCGCCGTTTCCAAAAACCTGCGGGAAGAAACCTACAAACATTTTAAGATAGACAAGGAGATCGAGGTTATCGTGAATTTTGTGGATGTGAGCCGGTTTAAACGTAAACCCATCGATGCATTCCGGAAAGTGATCGCTCCCAACGGAGAAAAGATCATCATGCATGCTTCCAATTTCAGAAAATTAAAACGAATACCGGATGTCCTGAAAATTTTCAAAGAAGTACACGATAAAATTCCCTGTAAACTGATGCTGGTAGGCGATGGCCCCGAAAGACCCGCTGCGGAAGACCTTTCCCGGGAACTGAATGTTTGCGATGATGTGCGGTTTGTCGGTAAACAGGAACAGATGGAAGATATCCTGGCCATTGCCGACTTATTCCTGCTTCCTTCGGAATACGAAAGTTTCGGGTTAGCCGCTTTGGAAGCGATGGCTGCCGGTGTGCCGGTGGTTACCACCAATGCCGGTGGCTTGTCGGAAATAAATGTTCAGGGTGAAACCGGTTATATGGGAGATGTTGGTGATATAATAAATATGGGGCAGGAAGCGATCAGGATCCTGGAAGATCCGGAAACATTAAAACATTTTAAGGAAAAAGCAGCTACACATGCCCGTAAGTATGATATCCACCAGATAATCCCGGAATACGAAAAACTATACGAACGGTTTCTTTAGCTAAGAGGTTCTCTTTCGCTTCGCTCAAGAGAAAAAGGAGTAGAAGGAGAAAAAGAGATTAGGAGTAAGGTCCGGGCATTCTTTGTTTCGACGGAAATGTAGAGCAGATCAGCAAATATGAGAAGTGATCGAATAAACTCTTTTCCTCTTTTTTCTCTTTTTTTCCTGAACAAAGTGAAGGGAATCTCTTAGCCTACCTCCTCAGCCAGGGCTCGGGATTCACGTTTTTAGTTTCTATCATCAGGATAAAATCGATCTGACCCCCATTACCATCATCATCTCTTCCTGCTTTCCCGATTGCTTGTCCTGTTTTTACTGTGGCGCCCTTACTGACCCCTACGCCGGTCAGGTTGCTGTACGTAGTGAAATATCTTCCATGGCGAATTGTAACAGCCATCCCGTCACCAAGATTATACACGCCAACCACTTCACCGTCAAACACTGATTTAACAGCATTCCCTGTTTGTGTGGATATGGTTATTCCGGGATTATCTCCTTTCAATAAGGTTCCTTCAATATTATAGGCCCCGAAATGAATACTGACAAAGCCGTTATCCACCGGCCACGGCAATCTTCCCCGGTTTCCTTCAAACCCGGCATTCAATTTCAGGTCCGACTCGGAATTAAAGATCACGGTGGGTTTTGCCGTTGTTGTTTTGATCCGGGTTGCCGGGCCGGTCGTAGTGATAGGATTGGTTGACGGGTTGGTAACGGGATTGACATTCGCATTTTTCTTTGCTTCTTCCGCCGCCCTCTTTTCTGCTTCTTTCCTCGAGGCTTCGATCTCGCGCCGCACAATGGCATTGATGGAATTCTGCAGGTCACGATCTCTTTTCTTCTTGGCAGCGATCTGCTTCTGCAGGTCTTTTTCCTGCGATTTCAGTTTGGACACCACGGCATCTTTTTCCTTTTTTTGCATGGCCAGTTCCTGCACCTGTTTCGTCTGGTTCTCCAGGGCCACATTCTTTTGTTCCTTTCTTCCCAGTTGTTGTTGTTTACGCTGTGCGATGAGTTGCTGGGTTTCCCGGATGGTGCCAACCTGTTTTTCCCGTAAGGAGCGATAGCTCTTCAGGTAAGAGATTCTCCGGATGGCATCATTAAAACTATTCGCGGAAAAAATAAAATTCAGGTAATCGTAATTACTCCTGTTTTTATAAGCATAAACCACCGATCGGGCATACTGTGCTTTCAGTGTATCCAGTTGCTTCTGCAGCCGGTATATCTCCAGGTTGCTCAGGTAGATCTGGTCATCGATCGAATTCAATTCCCTGTTGATATTACTGATGTATTGTTCCTGCAGGCTGATCTTGCGTTTTAATACATTTAACTGGCTCAGGGTTTGTTTGGTCTGGCCCTTTACTTTATCATAAACACCCTGTATCTCTTTTAATTCCCGCTGGAGATCAGTTCTCTCCTTTTCCAGGCGTGCTTTTTCATCCACCGGTTGTGCAGTTGCAAATAAAGTAACTCCAAAAAATAAAAAAAAACTGAAGAAGATTTTTTTTCTCATACACCTGTCTGGATTAAAGTAAAAAATGGGGTCCGGGAAAAATCAACATGCTTTTCTCCTGTTTTCGCCTCAGTAACAATAAACGGGGCACCGGATCCGCATGCCACACTGTAACGGCAATATGCAAAATAAATTTTATCTGCCTAATTTCGTTTATAATTTTTAGGTATGGAAAAAGGGAAACTTAACGTTTCATTAAAATCATACTGTTTGAAATTAAGCTTGATGTCCAGTCTCTTTTTTTCAGACACACTGATTTCCCTTTCCGTTGAGAAATGAACGCCCTTCTTATCTTCATAATCGTTATATGTGAGGTAGCAGGTTCGGTTCTTCAGTTCATCCAGGTCATCCAGCTTGCATCTTTTTATCAGCTTATCCGATTCTCCGATGGTGAACAGGTTTTTAAAAAAATCGCCGTTACTCAGCATGGAGATCACGTTAGGCGATTTGCTGTACGAAACAATATTCGAATCCAGGAAAACCGGGTTCCCAATGAGCAGGTCCTGTAATGAGGAAAGGTCAAGCGGCAGTTCCGTTACTTCCTGCAGGTAAGTAACACTCCTTGCGATATAGCTCTTATTCTGCTTATCCAGTAATTTGACAGAATCGGGAGTGATATAGGCCCTTAAACCTTCGAATCCCAGCGCCCCGGTGATGACAACCCATATTACGCTATCCTTATACATCCGCAAATGGGCGTTTACATTATATTTTTTCCCGGAAGCATCTTCGTAATCCACATCTATTTTAGCAGAGAAAGTAACAAAGCTGATCCGGTTGCCAATAACCAGTTTATAATTTTCTTTAATAAACTTTACCGAATCTTCCCTGGGGTTATGATCAGGAATAACAACTGCGGCTACTGTATCTTTCGGTGTAATGGCAGTCTGTATTTTTTTGGTGGAACGGCATGAAAAAAGACCTGCAGCGGCAACTATCAATATCAATATGTTCTTAACCATGCTTTTGTTTATTGTTTCCCGGTATGACCAAAACCACCTTCATTCCTGGTGGTGACTTCCAGCAGTTCCACTTCTTTTAGTTCTCCCCGCACCACCTGCTGGATGATCATTTGTGCGATACGGTCACCGGGATGAATGACCTGTTCTTCACCTGAAAGGTTGATTAATATGATCTTAATTTCTCCCCGGTAATCGCTGTCAATGGTTCCGGGTGAATTCAGGCAGGTAATTCCCTGCCGGAGTGCCAAACCACTCCGGGGCCGGATCTGTGCCTCATAACCAGGAGGCAACTCAATGAACAAGCCTGTTGGAATTAATATCCTTTCCAGTGATCGGATGGTGATGGATTTTTCCAGGCTGGCCCTGATATCCATACCCGAAGACCCGGGTGTGGCGTACCCGGGAAGGGGATTCGCGGATTGATTGATTATTTTTATTTCAATGACCGGCATATCAACAAAGATAGACATGGAAGAAAGATTATTGCAAAATCAGATATCGGTTAAACCCGGACCAGTAAAACAGTAGCATAAGCCATTAACCCCTCCTCTCTTCCTGCAAAACCCAATTGCTCGGTTGTAGTAGCCTTTATGGAGATATCGCTTTCATTTGACCCGATAATAGCTGCAATAGCATTCTGCATCTGGTTTATATAAGGCCTGATCTTCGGCGCCTGCAGGCAAACCGTGCTGTCAATATTTACAACAGCATATCCTTCTTTTTGAACCAGCGCCATAGTTTTTTCCAGCAGGATCTTGCTGTCAATATTTTTAAATTCAGCATGGGTATCCGGGAAATGCACACCAATATCCCCCAATGAAAGGGCTCCCAGTAAAGCATCACAAATGGCATGGATCAGCACATCCGCATCACTATGACCCAAAGCACCCCTGGAATGCGGAATTTTTATCCCTCCTATCCAAAGTTCCCTTCCTTCAACGAGGCGGTGAAAATCAACCCCGGACCCGATTCGGTATGACATATTCTGATTTTATTTTGCAAATATCATTAAAACATCTCCAGTTTTTTCTTTCCCCGTAAAGCCGGGTATCCTGAAAAAACACATCCCATCCCGATAATATCGGGATGGGATGCGAAAACTATCTGT
>CAZQGZ010000010.1:0-37173 GCA_964592935.1 uncultured Chitinophaga sp.
TGCCGCAGTAATGCGGCCTTCGTTGACAACCTGTATATTCTTAATCAGATAATTTTGCATATTTTGTCGCCCGAACTGAATCCTTGACTCATGCAAATTAAAAAAACCCCTGCAAGACTGCGGTTAATTCTTTTCAGCACCCGAATTCAGAAGGGGAAACTACAATTCATTGCATTTTTTTTATTGCTTTTGCCTTTTTCTGCGGATTCGCAAACTACTTACCTTCAGCAGGATGATAAGGCCAATATCCTGGTGGAGAGAATGGAAATTAAAAGCCGGAATGATTCTTTTTTCAATTTTTCAAAGGTCAGGCCTTATTCCCGGCAACATGTGGTGAATGCCGTCAGTCACTTTGTGCAGCAATACGGAAATAAATCGCTTTCAAAGGTTGACCTATATAATGTACAACGTTTGCAGATGAACAACCCGGAATGGCTGCCCGCGTCAGACAGGGAAAAATTTACCTCAAAAAAACCCTGGTTCAGGAGATTTTACAAATCACCCGCCAGTTTATATGAAGTGCATAGTAAGGATTTTGACCTCGTCGTCAACCCGGTGATACAGGTGATCGTTGCGAAGGAAAAAGATAATGATGAAACACTTTACCTGAATACCCGTGGATTTAATCTTCGGGGAAAGATCGCCAATAAGATCGGTTTCTATGCGTATGTGACCGATAACCAGGAAAAAGATCCTTTCTATGTGAGAGATTGGGTCAATAAACGCAAGGCGGTGCCGGGTGCGGGATTTTACAAACAGTTCAAGCAAACCGGTTATGATTATTTTGATGCCCGTGGTTATTTTACGTTCAATGTGACGAAATACATCAATGTGGCATTTGGCTATGACAAGAATTTTATCGGGAATGGCTATCGTAGTTTATTCTTAAGCGAATCCAGTAACAGCAACCTGTTCCTCAAATTGAATACCCGTATCTGGAAGATCAATTACCAGAATCTTTTCATGGAATTGCAGTCAGCAAGGATTCCCAGCGGACAGGATCTGCTGATTCCCAAGAAATATGCGGCAATGCATCACCTCGATGTGTCAGTGAACAAATGGCTGAACATAGGTTTGTTTGAAGGGGTCATCTTTGGCCGCAAGGACCGTTTTGATTTCGGTTACCTGAATCCCATCATATTCTACCGTTCCATTGAACATCAGAACGGAAGTTATGACAACTCATTAGCCGGATTTGACTGGAAGGCCAACCTGGCTAAAAAATTGCAATTGTATGGTCAGTTAAGCCTTGATGAGTTCCTCCTTTCTGAAATAACAAAGAGCAATGGATACTGGGGCAATAAATGGGGCATACAGGCAGGTGCCAAATACGTCGATGCATTCGGCATCAGCAACCTTGACCTGCAGGCGGAGATGAATGTTGTTCGTCCGTATACCTATTCTCATCGTGATTCGGTAGCCAACTACACCCATTACAATCAGCCGTTATCCCATCCGCTGGGCTCCAACTTCAGGGAGTTTATCGGGTTGGCCCGTTACGAGCCGGCGCCCAAATGGCTGGTGCTGGCTAAATTGATCTATTACCAGCAGGGTAGGGACTCCAACAATGTGATCAGTTATGGCAGTAATATTTTCCTGCCCAATATCATACCTCCACGGGTAAGTGATTTTGGCCATACACTAGGCAGTGGCTGGAAGACCAATGTGCTCTATGCCTCATTTTTGTTGTCGTATGAACTCAGGGAAAATGTATTCCTCGAACTGAATGCAGCCTACCGGAAACAGGAAACCAAAACTCCTCCCATTACTTCAGCCAATACTTCCGTTTTTTCTTTCGGGGTCAGGTGGAATATGCACAGGAGGTTGTTTGATTACTGATCATCCTTCGATGTGAATTGAAAACACGATCATCCTTGATTGTATCTTGTCAAATACATTGGAGAATTTCAGACCCTCATCCCTTGCATGAATATTACGAAGGCCGTTGCTGATCTTTATTTCCGGGGAGAAAATAAAACTTTCAAAAAAGAAATTAAACCCGATCCCGAACTCAGGACCGTAATCATAATTTTCAATCTTGACCAGTTCTTCCGCCCTTTTGGCGCGGGCATTGGAAGCCATGTCAAGATCAAATTTAAAACCCGCCATGGCATAGACCCTGAAATTGCCAATACGGTCTGATTGAAATTTCAATTGGAAAGGAAAGGTCATGATCACCGATTCCACTTTTTTTCTTACGGCTGTATCACCATTGATATCGGGGAATTTCAGCCGGTAAAAAATACTTCTTTCAATGAACATCAGCTGCGGGTTGAATCGCAATTGAAAACGGTTTGACAAACGACCGGTGGCTGATAAACCCAGTGTGAGACCCCCGGAGTTGACCGGCTCGGCAACATACACACTGTCATAAAGCAGGAAGCGTGGATGCATCTCGGTCTGAAACCGGGCCTGGTTAACGCCAATGGTAATTCCAAAATAATAGGGCTTGGCATCATGATCTGACTGGTTCAGATCGGCTCCGCCGTATTGTGCCCCTGCTGTTTGGGATATGACCAACCCACCGCAAAGCCAAAGCGACAGACATATAATTTTTATACAGGCCTGCCTGCCGGTCAGGCAGGCCTGCCTGCCGGTCAGGCAGGTTTTCTTCCGGAGTAAATGCAACATATTCCTAAGCTAAGCGGTTTAAACCAGGTATTGGTATATCCCTTTTGTTTTAAAATTTCAGTAAATAAAAGTCGGTCCGGAAATGCATTGGCCGATTCAGATAAATAGTGATATGCTTCTTTATTTTGTTTGAACCAGCGGGCCACCTGCGGCGCCACGATGCCCATATACAGGTTATAAAAACTTTTGATTGCTTTTCGTCGTGGTTTTGAAAATTCAAGAACGATCAAACGGCCTCCGGGTTTCAATACCCGCAATATTTCAGCGAGACCTTTTTCCAGGTTTTCAAAGTTCCGAACTCCAAATGCCACCATTACCGCATCAAACGTATTTTCACTGTAATTTATTGCTTCTGAATCACAATTATGTAACTCGATCTTTCCTGCAAGTCCTTCTTTTTCAACCTTTTTGCGACCAAATTCCAGCATACCTTCAGAGATATCAATGCCAATGATCTTTTGTGGTTGAAGGATCCTGTATGCCATCAGGGCCATATCTGCCGTACCGGTGGCTACATCCAATATTATATTTGGTTTGTCTTTTTTCAGCAAACGGATTGCTTTTTTGCGCCACCCGATATCAGTACGGGCGGAGAGAAACCGGTTCATAATATCATATTTGCCGGCAATCTTATCAAACATGTCTGCCACCTGCTCTTTCTTGGTCAATGCAGAATCTTTGAAAGGAATAATATGATCATGTGGCTGGGGGTTTGACATGGGAGGGCAAATTTACAGGAAAGAGGGATAAGGGACAAGGAACAAGATGCAAGATCCGGGACATGGGGAACATTTATTCTATCAGGTACTTATGCCGTGTACCTTGTATCTTGTGTCTTTATTTATGGTAGTTATTTCTGCAAAATATATTACCAGCAGTCCGGGGTACAAACAATGTCCCCCACCGGGGAACCCGGAATATGCTTTTATCGGCCGCAGCAATGTTGGCAAATCCTCGTTGATCAATATGCTAACGGGAAAGCATAACCTCGCAAAGATTTCAAATACACCCGGTAAAACAAAACTCATCAATCATTTTGAGGTCATCTCTCACCCCTCTCAAGGAAGTGGAGAGAAGCGGGGGATGAGGTGGAACATCGTAGATCTTCCCGGTTATGGCTTTGCCACCGTTTCCCAGGCAGCAAGAAATAACTGGAGCAATATGATCGAATCGTACATCCGTAAAAGAGAGAATCTCGTTTGTGTTTTTGTGCTGATCGATAGCCGGCATGAGCCGCAACAGATCGACCTGGATTTTATCAACCGGTTGGGAGAGTGGCAAACACCTTTTGTCCTTGTTTTTACAAAAACAGATAAGAATAAACCCGGCGCCACAGAAAGGAATGTGGAGATTTTTTTAAAAAAATTATCGGACCAGTGGGAAGAATCACCCCCATACTTTTTGACTTCGGCCACCCAAAAAACAGGAAGAAAACCCCTGCTGGATTATATCAGCGGACTGAATAAGACCTTTATAAGGCTTTAGTTTTCAATATTTCATTGATTGTATTATTTTTTGAGGAATTTATTCCTATTTTGCATGCAATTAGGATCCCAGTATGAGAAAACTCTTTTCCGAAAAAAATATCGTGGTAATTCTTTTTGTGATGGTGCTCATCACTTTTTCCCTGGCCCAGGAAGATAGCCGGAAAATGGAAAGGATGTACTCCGGTTTCAATACTACTACCGCTTCAAAACTGCTGGTGCATCAAACTCAGATGAAGACCGGAAAAAGCGGGGATGCCGTACAGCCCTTCACGACGACAGAGTAAATTCATTTTTATTCCATTTCCTTTTATTTTTTGCATAAATAAGATTTTTCATGCGCCAGTTCTTATTGCTCCTGCTGCTTTTTATTATCCTGGAAGGCTCTGCCCGGACCGGTGATACTTTACCTGTCAGACAGGTAAAACAACCGGCTTACAGTACGGATACTATTTTGAGAAAGTTGGAAAAATTTAAGGATAGCCTGTTCAATACACTGCCATACACGGATTCTTTTCACATCAATGAAAACAATACCAGGAATCTTATGGAATTTGTTGATCTCCAAAAAAAACAAAAAGCCAGGGAAAAAAGAGGAGCCCTGATCCGGATCGGTATCGGGATTGCTTTTTTAATTGTTCTTATTATAGGTCTAAGGAGGAAAACAAGAAAATAGATTGAATTTTTTGTTTCGGTTAAACCCTGAATCACGATGCAGAACATTTGAGTCTTTATTATTGAGTATTGACATATTTAGTCTTCTTTCACAACAGGGAGAAAGACTCAATATGTCAACAAACAATTCTCAATATTCAGGTTTGTAATTAATTCACCACTTTATTAGCGCAGCTGCTGCTGGCAAAGGCCTCGGGTTTGGCTTTGAATGCAAAGCCCATTCCAAGAATGTATCCCATTGCTTCTTTGAGGGCATCATTACTTTTGAAATGGGGGTTCGTATTGATATCTGCATGTACTTCCATATCCACATCATACACTGTAAAAAGATTACAGAGCTCGTAAGCGATCTCAATACTCTTGGCCACTTCCATCAGCATCCTTTCTTTGATGGTATATTGCTGCCGGGTTTTTTCATTGTGAATAAACATAAAACCGCCATGTCCTTCCCTTAAAAAAACAATAACGGTGGCAAATTCTGTTTCCTGTCCTTTCACCTGTGAATCGGTACCGATACAAACTTTCAGCCGGAAACCTTTTGCTGTTTCCCGCCTGATCGCCTGTTCCACTGCATCCAGTATGGGTAATTCGATCGGGTCGCCGTTAAATTTTCTCCAGTGCATAAAAAAAGGTTTTCCCAAGTTACGGGAAAACCTTTGTTTAACAATAGGGCACTGATTAATGCCCCGGCAAAACCGGGACTAAAAAAAATTTATTGGCGCACCAGTTTTTCCATCCACTGATCGGTTCCGTTAGTAAACCTTACAATGTACATGCCATTCGTCATGCTGCCGGTACTGATAACATTGGATCCGTTGGCAAGTTTTCCCTGCACCAGGGTTTTACCGGTCAGATCATAAATGGAATAACTGAATACGCCGGGACTGGTAACTTCAACAGCACCTGAATTAATAATATTGGATAATAATTTAGGACCGGGAAAAGTTCCGCTATAACGAAGCGTGATAATATTGGAAAAGTTCCTGCGGCCGTTATCAAATGTTACCTGCAACCTGTATTGAACTGTCTTGTTAATGCCGGGCCTGTAACTATATGTGCGGGATGCTACCGGTGATTCTGCCAGCGGGCTGAACGTTCTGCCGTCATAGGAAATTTCCAGGACCTGTTTGGCTACCTGTTCGTCGGCTTCGATGACCCAGTTAAGATGGTGTACATCATTATCCGATGAACCACGCAGTTCAAGTTTTCTTAAAGGCAGCGTGCCGTCGGTATAATTTCCCTGGAGTGAATAAGAACCAAGGCTGGCATAATTGGGCGCATAGATATTGCCTTTCCCTTCCACCTTCAGGTAGTAGGTTCCGGGATTCATCATCGAGTCTATGACAGAACTCAGCAATGTACCGGGGTTATAAACATTAAGCAACGCCTGTGAATTATCATACAGGCTCACCTGCATATCCAGGTCAGATCCGGCATTGCCTGCTCCCACATTATAGGGCACTGCGTTTAACTGGAACCTGCCATAATTTGTCATGGTGAATTTGAAAAAATCCGCATCCGTATTACGTTCAACAACGCCGGTTGCAATAAATTGATTATTGACAAAGGGAGTATTCGTTGCTCCGCCGAAACTGGCAGCATGATCATCATTACGGTAAGAGAAACCATTGACCGGGTCAATGATCATATCCAGGTCACTTTGGATATTGGAGCAACCCAATGAATTGGGACCATTATTCCACAGGGTCAGGTTTTTGCTGTAACCGATACCCATGATCGGCGCCCAGCCAATTTCACCTGTACCGGTACCATAATTATATTCTGATACTTTGACACAACCTGCATCATAAGTGGATTGGTGAAACAGACCCAGTGTATGGCCGGCTTCATGTGACGCGGCTTCTGCAACATTTTTTTGATTGTAACCGAGTTGCGAGGTAAAAACAAAACAGGGTGTACCATCTCCCCATGAAAAGGATCCGACAAAAGCAACGCCTCCTGCTGGTCCATACCATTCATACGTGGTAGTGAGAATGACCCTCATTCTTTTTGTCACCGGGGCAGCCCAATATTTGGTGGAATCCGTGGTGATATTAAGGTTGAAGGGCCTGTAGTCTTCTGCAACCCGGTTAAATACTTCGGTGATCTGGGCGGAATTCAGTGCGGATGCGGCGCAAGTAATGGGCCCGCTTGAATTCCAGGGAGTGTTGACGACCGTATGCCCGTCAAAATCGAGAAAGATGACGGCTGATGCAGACGGATAACTGTTTAATACAGGAACCTGTGCTCCGGCGTTCCGTACGCCGAAAAGCAAAATCATCATAAGGGCGGATGGTAATAGTTTTTTCATACAAGGCGGATTTAAATGTTAGTTTTTCAATAGGTAATCAGGATATAGGGTATTGGATATAAAAACGGGCGTTCTAAAATTTTGTCATGGTTGTTATTTAGATTTCATTATTCATTGACCAATTCATAAAAATTCTTTTTCAAAAGAACAAAACCGCCATCTTTTGGCCGGAGAACATAAAGGTCGCCATGCTGAAAACTAATCAGGCGTCCGTTATACCTGGTGGTTCCGTCTTCCGCCATTACTCTCGATAAAGAAAGTGTAGCGCCATGATAGTTGGTGGAACGGATGAACACCGTTTGTACTTTATCATTATCATTCATTACAGCGGAGACGACCTGGCCATCAAACGGAGCTGTCTTTGCATCCGTTGATAGAACGGTGTGGATACTGGCCCCGGTTTTTGCATGGAGCAGGTTATCCAGGTTTTCCAGGCTGACCGGGATCTCGGCCGGGAGGTTATCAAATAACCGCGGCTTATTGTAATCGGGTTCGTTGACTATGACTTTACCGGGTTGTGCGGAGGCAATAAAGCCGCAAAGACTGATACATGTGCATAACACACAGGTGCGTAGGTTTTTCATGTTAGACATTTTATAAGGTCAATAAGATTTTGTTCAGCAGTCAGGATTGATCAACTGCAGTTTTTCAGGGGACGGAGATACAAGGTTTGTGAATTTTTTTTATAAGGTCAAGCAGAAAGAAATAAAAATCGCCCGGATGGGTGGTAATACTAAGTCATTGAAAGAATTAATCACAGCATGCATCGTAAAACTTCGAAAATTTCTACCTGATCAGTATTGTCCGGTGCTTAATAATACCAGTGTGCAGGCTTCTGAAACATGTATCTGATGACGGGCAGCAAGGGATGCCAGCTCGTCATTCTCGGCGCCGGGGTTAAAGATGATCCGTTTTGGTTTCAGTGATAATATATAGTCATAATATTCCTGCTGGTGAAGGGGATTCAGGTAAACTGTTACCGTGTCTATATTTTCAAAATCTTTTTTTTCTTTTTCGATCTGTACATCAGCTACCCGGGTATTTTTATTTCCAATGGCTACCACCGGGTGTCCCTGTTTCCGCAAACGCTCAATGGCAAGAAAGCTATAACGGGAAGGATTGCCCGAGGCGCCGAGAACCAATGTTTTTTTCTTTTCAGGCATAACAAAAACACGATGAGACCTTAAACCTTTTTTTTCATTCTTATCCATTCCATTAATGTGATCAAGGAATAGAATAAAGCCAGCAATAGGGCCGGTATCATGGTATACACCAGTAAACCGAGACCGGGCATACTGTATTTATCTTCTTTATCGCCAGTATGGCGGAAAGCATCCAGTAAAAATGCCAGGAGAATGGCCGCAAGAACCAATGCGGTTCCTATCAAATGAAATTTCCTGGGCCCTTTCATTTTCCAGGCGCGGAATCCTGCACCGAGATGAACCAGGATGCTGATAACCTGTACTGCACCAAATAAAACGGCAATCAAAACGGGACTCAATTTTTCAGAATCGTCCATAAAATAAGCCACACCCAGTAAAGCCAGCAGGATAAACTGGCTGAAAAGATCTATGGTTTTATATTCTTTCATGACGGTTTACTTAAACATTTTCATGATCGCCCCGATAAACCAGCTTTCCTCCGCTTTGATCATCACATCGAGGGTTTTATCGGCCTGCCGGCCCAGTTTTTTTATTTTACTGATCGTATCCACAAAAGTCTTTACCGCTTTGTCTTTTTTATCTCCTTCCACTTCTTCCAGGTTATCGAGCAACTGCAGCATCGGTTCCAGTTCCCTTTTTTTCCGTTCCTTCACGATCTGCTTTACCACTTTCCACATGTCTTTTTCAGCGGAGAAATATTCTTTCCGTTCGCCGGGCAATAATACTCTTTCAACCAGCCTCCAGTTGATCAGTTCCCGGATATTCATATTGGTATTGCCCCGGCTGATGTCCAGTTCTTCCATGATATCATCCTGGGTGAGCGGATCGGGGCTGATCAGCAACAGGGCATGTATCTGTGCCATGGTCCGGTTGATGCCCCAATGGGTTCCAAATGCACCCCAACTGCTGATGAAATGCTGACGGGCTTCGGTTAGTTTCATGTGGCAAAACTAAACAGGTTGTACCGAATTTTCAAAAAATTTTGAAAATTGGATTTGGGCGCTCAGGGTGTTTTCAAAATTTCCAGGATTCGGTGTTCGGGTTTTTTCAGCAGGGTATTCATTTCATTGACCTCCTGGTCATAGAGCCCCTTGCCATAATGCGTGGTGGTGTTAAAAATAAAATTGCCATTGACCTGCAGCCGTTGGCCAAACTGCTGAAGAATGATGAGCCGGTGACGGTCATAGATTGCGTTCAGCCTTTTGTTTTCTGCATCCAGGAAGACAAAAAGTTTTTTCAACCCGGTATTGCCGGTGATCTCCCGGTATATTTTAGGATATTCTTTCTTTGCATGCTGCAGGTACCAGGAAATAAAAAGTTCGAATTCCGGGATGGCGTACCGGTAACTGGCCATATTGCTCAGGTAGTTGGTCCAAAGATCGGGATCCTTCCAACCGTAATTGTCTTTGAAATATTCAAAAAGCGAAACCTCCGTGCTGAAGGACTGATAATAGGCAACACATTCTTCCAGCAAACCCAGGATGCCGAATTGCTGTGTGACCAGGTATTTTTCATTGGCATCGATGTATGTGTCGTACCGGAATATTTTCTTCCGGGTGGCCGCGGGCACTATTTTATTTATTTCAATGGAAGGAAAGGTTTTGAAATTTTTTACACTGAAAAGAAGGGTGTCATTGATCCGGTAATCAACGGAAGTGCCATAATAACTGCTGTGAAGACCCTGGTAATGATGATATCCTTCATGCACGATGGTGGAAACATCGGAGATAAAATCTTTCAATGAGTCTCCTTTTGCCATCCAGTTAATATCCCTTTCATCGTATTCTTTAAGGACAACATAGTTTTCCGGGAAATATTTTTTACTGAGCAGGAGCAATTGCTCTTTTTTGGTAGGGGTTGGTGTGACCAGGAGAAGGGCCGCTGAAATATAAAGGGTAAGATTTCTCATCCTTCATTAAAAATATAACTACCTCACCGGAAAATGAAAGGCTCCCGGTTTTTTATCATTTTATTATAATATTATTTTCCTTTCCGGTTGTATACTAATTTAAGCTGATAATTTTTTTTCCCAGTCAATTCCGCAGATTAGTTCGCTTATTTCGCAGGTTAATACTTTAAGCATCTGCAAAATCTGCGTGTATTTGATCCGCGTGATCTGCGGGAAACATAGTATGAGACTACTCTCTTTCAGACATAGCTCCGGTATACCGGGGAATAAGTAACTTGCCTGTATGAAAAAGATTTTGCTTTTTTCTGCATTATTGATTCAGTTCATGGGTCATGGACAGTTTCATCCATTTCGTTTTGCATTTATTTCCGATACCCATATCGGTTCCCCGGATGGCAAAGCCGAAGAAGATCTGAGGAGAACTGTTGCCGATATTAACAGGATGACTGATGTTGCTTTTGTGGTTATTACCGGTGATATCACCGAACTGGGTACCGATGAAGAGATCAGGAGAGCCTGGCAAATACTACACGAACTGAAAGTACCCTGGTATATTATTCCCGGTAATCATGACAGCGGGTGGAGTGAAAGCGGGGGGCAAACTTTCATCAAAGTATTTGGTAACGATAAATTCAGTTTTGAGTATAATGGAATCCGCTTTTTAGGATGTGCATCGGGCCCCTATCTCCGGATGAGTGACGGGCATGTGCCAAGAAGTGCATTGCGCTGGATGGATGAAGAACTCAATAAACTGAAACCCCGTCAGCCGCTTATTTTCCTGAATCATTACCCGATCGACAACGGACTGGATAACTGGTATGAGATTACGGACCGGTTACACCATTATAATACATGGGCCATTCTCTGCGGACATGGTCACGCGAACCGTGCCATGAATTTTGAAGATATCCCGGGTGTGATGGGCCGTTCGAACCTGCGTGCCAAAGCGGAATGGGGAGGATATAATCTCGTTGATGTAAGATCCGATTCAATCATTTTTTCGGAAAAGAAACCGGGCATTGAAACCCGGAAGGCATGGACGGGTGTAAAAATTGAAACAAGGGATTATTCCATTGATAAAAAATTTATAAGACCCGATCATAGTATGAATAATACGTACAGCCAGGTCATTGAAAAATGGAGATTTTCTTCCGGGGCCAATATCATCTCAACACCTTTGGTCATAAAAGACCTGGTTATTGTTGGTAACCAGGATGGGGAAGTGGCTGCATTGTCTTTAAAAAATGGCGAATTGAAATGGTCGTTCAAAACAGAAGGAAGTATTTTTTCATCACCGGCTGCAGCAAATGGAAAGACAATCTTTGGTTCTGCGGATGGATTTGTTTATTGTCTTGATATCAAAACGGGAAAACTGGCCTGGAAGAAACAAACCAACGCTCCGGTGCTGGGATCGCCATTGATAAGCCGGGAAACTATTTATATCGGAAGCAGTAAAGCTTTCTTTGCGCTGGATTTAAAAAAAGGCAATGAACGCTGGAGGTATGACAGCCTGAAAGGACCTGTCGTGAGCAAACCTTTATTATCAAACCAGGATCTGATCTTCGGGGCCTGGGATACTTATTTATATGCATTAAATGCGGCTGATGGAGCATTACGCTGGAAATGGAGCAACGGTTCTTCCATCCGCAACTATTCGCCTGCAGCCTGTATCCCGGTAACACATGAAGGAGTGATATACGTTGCAGCGCCTGACCGTTTTATTTCTGCTATCAATGCAGATGATGGTAAAACGTTATGGAGAAATAATGACGCAGCGGTCCGGGAATCCATCGGTATCTCGGAGGATGGTAAATGGGTATATGGTAAAACCATGCAGGATACCATCGTGGCTTATGCTACGGGCCGGGATAAACAACATGCTGCCTGGAAAATGCATGTTGGTTTCGGTTACGAACATGTTCCCTCTATGCTGATCGAAAAAGAAGGACAGGTTTTTTTTGGTACCAGAAATGGGGTGGTCTATTCAATCGATCCGTCCGCACAACAGCTGGTTTGGGCACATAAAATTGATAATTCCATGGTGAACACCGTAAGCGTATTGACGAAGAACAATATTGTGGCATCAACAATGGATGGGAAAGTCGTATTGCTCCGGGTACGGAAAAATTAACATATAACCAGAACTCATCTCTAAAGTCGTAATTTGAAGGAACACAAAGGTCACAAAGGTTACACTAAGGGCACAACGCTTAAGTTAAAAACAATAAATTTCTTTGTGTGCTTTGTGCCTGCCTGCCGGTAGGCAGGATTCCTGGTGTTCTTTGTGCTTCATTTCACTTTTGAGCTTGTAAACAATCAATCTGTTTTTTCTTCAGATCTTCCTATGGATGCCAGGATCATGATTACCAGGCCCAGCAGCCCGGCAATGATACCGGTCCATGTAAGTGCCGGCAACGATATACCGTCAAGCCATTGAAGCATTTTACTGAAAAGGAAAAAGCTAATGCCTGTTACCAAAAAGAATGTTGTATAGGAAGATAGTTTCATTCGGTGTCCTCCTGGCCTGATATCAAACGTTTAAAAATTATTGCAATGATTGCCTGGTTGTTTCCTGTGCATTAAATTATTAAATCTATAAGCAAAAAGCCAGCCACCCGGGAATTTTTGGAATAAAAAACCCGGTAATTGAGTGACTTTACCAGCGGGAAAAGGAGAAATTACTTTGCCGGAACTTCGTAACCGGGATTTGCTTTTACAATAGCATCATGACCGGGTTCTCAAGATATTTTTTGAAAGTCTGAAGGAATGCTGCACCGGTGGCCCCGTCAACGCTTCGGTGATCACAACTCAGCGTTATTTTCATCACATTGGTTATCCCAAAGCCTTCTGCTTTTTTGACCACCACTTCTTTGATCTTTCCAACGGCCATGATACAACTGTCGGGCGGGTTGATGATGGCGGTGAATTCATCAATATCCATCATGCCGAGATTGGAGATGGTAAAAGTATTTCCGGTAAATTCATTTGGCTGGAGTTTCTTATTCTTTGCTTTGCCACTTAGTTCTTTGCTTTCAGCGGCTATCTGCGGTAATGTTTTCTGATCGGCAAAACGGATCACCGGGACGATCAATCCGTCTTCAATGGCCACGGCAACACCCACATGAATATGATGCCAGCGGCGGATCTTATCATTTAACCAGGATGCATTTACGGCCGGGTGCTGGCGAAGAGCCAAAGCAGCCGCTTTGATGACAAGGTCATTGAAACTTATTTTAACCGGGCTGATCTCATTTAATTGTGTTCTGGCTGAAATGGCATTGTCCATATGGATCTCCATCGTGAGATAGAAATGCGGGGCGCTGAATTTGCTTTCAGCCAGCCGCCTGGCAATAATATTCCGGATTTGTGAATTGGGAATATCGGTATATCCTTCTTCACCCGGGGTAAATGCAGGAATAGAAACGGAAACCTGTTGCTGAACTGCCGGCTGCTGACTCTTGTCTCCCGACTCTTTGAAGCTGTCAATATCTGCTTTAATGATCCTGCCTCCGTCACCGCTACCATGCAGCATCTTCAGGTCAACTCCTTTTTCTTTGGCAATCTTTTTTGCCAGGGGGGAAGCTTTTACTCTCCCGTTTTCAGATGAAGTTGTTGCTGGTTGCTCGTTGCTGGTTGCTGGTTGTGGCTTCGCAGCAACGGTTACGTCGCTTTGACCCATTTGATCTTTATGACCTGTTTGACTTGCCTGGGCTGCTCCACCTTTTACAGCTTTGACAATTGCATCCACATCCACTTTTTCTTTTTCACCGATGATACAGAGCAAAGCATTCACCGGGATCTTTTCACCTTTTTGTGCGCCGATATATAATAAGGTGCCGTTCTTGTAACTTTCCAGCTCCATGGTGGCTTTATCTGTTTCTATTTCTGCCAGCACATCTCCTTTCTTTACAACATCCCCTACATTTTTATTCCAGGAAGCAATAACCCCTTCTTCCATCGTATCGCTCAATCTTGGCATTAATACTATTTCTTCCATAGAGGTAATATCAACAGAAGAGGTCTGTGGTCTGAGGTCTGAAGTCTGAGGCTTTGTTTCCTGATTTGAACTTGCCATTTCTGTCTTCGGGCCTGGGACTTCCGGCTCCTGGCTCCCTACTTCCGACTCCTTTCCTCCGCCTTTAACCAAAGCAGAAATATCCTCACCAGGTTTTCCGATTATAGCCAGTACATCATTGACCTGCAGTTTTCCTCCTTTATCAATACCAATATGCAGGAGTGTGCCATCTTTATAACTTTCCAGTTCCATGGTGGCTTTATCCGTTTCAATCTCTGCCAGCAGGTCGCCTTTTTTTACCGTATCGCCAATATTTTTATGCCAGGAAGCTATGACTCCTTCTGTCATCGTATCGCTGAGTCGGGGCATCAAGATCACTTCGGCCATGGCCTTTGAATTTTGGCCGAAATTAAGGCAATTTGGTGAATGGTGAATGGGTAATGGTGAATGAGCAATCGTCAATGGTGAATGGTGAATGGTGGATGGGCAATGGGTAAAAAGATAAAACTTTGAAGAGTGAGAAATATTGTGCCGCTGGGTTTATTCACCATTGACCATTCACCATTCACGATCAATAGTCCAATTCCAGCCGCAACCGGTCTTTCAGCTCTTTTACCAGCGGGTATTCCTCCGCCATTTTTATAAACTGTTCTTTGGCTGTTAAAGAAATTTCCGTTTTTTGTTTTCCTTCTGTTCTTTCTTCAACGATCACATTAAACTGAAGAAAACGGTTCTGCAACCGTTCCTGTAAAAACGCAAAAAGCTTATTCCTGTCCTGTTCAATAAATTGTTTCTGGATATTGTCTTTGGTCACCGCTTCAAAGGAATTTTCATCCTTTACCCGCAGTTGGGCCATTTCAAAACTGATCGCAGCTGAATTTTTTGTTTCTTTCAGCTTTTGAACATAATCATTCCATGCTATCCGGAGTGAATCAAGATCCAGCGGATGAACGGCATGGCCGTTATTATCCGTTCCGTTTGCCTGGAATTGTTTGCGGATCTTTTCCAACGGGGAAATTTTGGAAGTACCGGGTTTAAAGTTTGTTCCTTTATCTGCCGGCAAAGCAGCATCAGTCCGGGATTTTTCAGGAGCCACATTCATTTTTTCCTGCGAAGCAGTTTCAATGATCAGTTTTGCTCCTGTTGATTTACCGGTTGTCTTTTCGCCGGGAGTATTGACCGGTGATTTTATTACAAACGGTTGAATGGAGGCTGAGCGGAATGCAACGGAAGATTCAACTATTTTTTTTTTATGAATGGCTCCGGCATCTGAAGACAATTCGATGGCTTGCTGCAGGTAACAGAGTTTGATCAGGGCCAGTTCCACGTGCAGCCTTTTGTTACGGGCTGCTTTATAATTGATCTCTGTTTCATTCAGAATATTCAGGGAGCTGATGAGGAGCGCAGGGGAAACATTTTTTGCCGCAGCAATATATCTTTCCCTGAAACTTTCCACTACTTCAAGCAGCCCGGCTGATTTTTCATCTTTACATACCAGCAGGTTGCGGATAAATTCTGCAAAGCCATTGATGACCAGGTCGCCTTCAAATCCTTTCCGGTTAATATCATCATAAAGCAGCATCGCTCCTGAAAGATTTTGGTGCTGCATGCAATCCAGCAGTTTGAAATAATAATCCGCATCCAGGATGTAAAGATGTTCCAGGGTGTTGGCATAATTCAGTTCACCATTGGTAAAACTCACAATCTTGTCCAGTATGCTCAATGCATCCCGCATACAACCTTCGCTCTTCTGGGCAATGAGTTGCAGGGCAGCTTTATCCGCCCGGATGTCTTCTTTCTGACAGATCTCTTCCAGGTGTTCTACCGTATCGTTGGTGGTGATCCGTTTAAAATCGAAGATCTGGCAACGGCTGAGAATGGTTGGAATGATCTTGTGTTTTTCCGTTGTGGCCAGGATAAAGATGGCGTAGGGGGGAGGTTCTTCGAGCGTTTTCAAAAAGGCATTGAAAGCCGATGAGCTCAGCATATGCACCTCGTCGATCACATATACTTTGTAAGTACCTGTCTGGGGAATGAACCGGATCTGGTCAACCAGGTCGCGGATATTATCAACCGAATTATTGCTGGCGCCGTCGAGTTCAAAATAATTCATCGAAGCGCCATCATTAAAAGATATACAGGACTGGCAGGTGTTGCAGGCTTCGCCTTCTTTGGTCTGGTTCTCACAGTTGATCGTTTTGGCCAGTATCCTTGCACAGGTGGTTTTGCCCACACCTCTTGGCCCGCAAAATAAAAAAGCATGAGCCAGTTGCCGGTTCCTGATCGCATTTTTAAGTGTAGTGGTTATATGCGATTGCCCGATGACCGTATCAAAAGTCTGTGGCCGGTATTTGCGTGCTGAAACGATGAATTTGTCCATAAGCCGGAGGTCGGAGGTCTGAGGTCGGAAACAACCAACCTGGTTCACTCTTCACTTTTGCAATAATAAAGAAAGTTTTGGCAGTATAATTTATGGTTTTTGCACAGTATCAAAATATCAGGAATGTTTGAACTGGAAGCTCAGACTTCTGATCTCAGACCTCAGACTTCAATGCAGCACCGGGTGCGGTTTAAATTCTTTGGTCCGGTCGAATAAATACCGGTACGTGGTGAGGATCCGGCTTCGGTTTCCGGCAATAGCTTCGGCCACATTAACCATCTTGGGGTTGAATTCCCCGATCCATTGCATTTCGTAATCGTCATAGATCGGATGGCCCAGTTTATATTCCCCGTTTTCTATTATAAGGCGCTGGATCACTTTGCAACCTTCCACGATCATATAACTTTCTGCCCCTGTGCCCTGGAATTCAGGAATAATGCCGAATACAAGGCCGGTGAATTTCCTGTTTTTCTTTGTGGCTTTTATCCAGAGAAATTTCAACTTACTCAGCAGATTGAATTTTCCATGCAGGTATTTAAACCATTGGTTCAGGTCGGGGAGGTTGATCCAGATACCGATGGGTTCTCCCTTATAATATATGAACCAGCTGATCCTTTCATCCATTACGGGTTTCATGGTCTGGAACATTTTGCGCACCACTTTTTCTTCCAGTTGTTTCAGGCCTCCATGTCCTGCCCACGCTTTATTATACACCACCGTAAAGTCTTTGGCAAATTTCTCCAGTTGATTTTTTTGAATATGGGCCGAACTGAAATGCGGGTCTTTGGCACACTCGGCATGCCGGGTATAAAATTTTTGCTGTAAAAGTGTTTTGGCGCTCATGCCGAAGCAGATCTGGTTGAAGTAATTCCGGAACCCGTAATTCTCGAACAAGGGTACATAGTAAGGAGGGTTAAAGTTCATACAGTACATCGGTTGCAGGTCATGGCCTTTTACGACCAGTCCCCACCAGCGGTCCCTTTCGCCAAAATTCACGGGGCCATCCATGGCCTGCATGCCTTTTTGCAATAACCAGTGTCTGGCCACATCAAATAACATATCGGCCGCATCCTGGTCATTGATGCAATCAAAAAAACCAATGCCGCCCACCGGCACATCATCTCCTTTGTTCTTATATTTTTTATTGACAAATGCGGCGATCCGGCCGGCGAAATTCCCCTTGCCATCTTTCAATATCCAACGGGTGGCTTCGCCAAAACGGAAGGTTTTGTTTTTATGGGGGTCAAATACATCGTTAATGTCTTTATCCAGCGGGCGGATATAGTGCGGATTGTTTTTATTCAATACCACATTTACGGCGATAAATTCCCTGGCAAGCCGGGGAGTTGATACTTCAATAAGTTGCATAAGCCATTGACTGGCTGCAAATGTAAAGTTTGGCGGGTAATTATGGCATCCATTGTTCACTAAAAGGCCTTAATGCTGAAAATTTTTGCAGAAAAATCCAAATCATTTCTTTTGAATATCTATTGGAGTAACTTTAGTTTCAAAATTTTTTTATGCGAAACTATATTTATCTTTTCCTGGTCATTATTCTGTCATCCCATCCTCCTCTCCGGGCACAGGATTTTGATGACCTGAATAACCAGGCATATAAAGAAAGAGATAATAAAAATTACCAGAAGGCCATTGACCTCTGCACACAGGCTTTAAATAAAAAAATAAATACCAGGTCCTATATTATCCGGGCTGACTGCCGGTATGAACTGAAGGATTACAGGGCTGCCATTGATGATTTTGAATCTGCTCTTACATACTACAACGAATATTATTCAGATAATAAAGAAAAAGCAGGTATTTATTATATGCTGGGCCGCAGCAAACATGAATTGGGGAGATATAGCGCTGCCATCAGCGATTATGGTTCGGCCCTGACCTATAATTATGATGAACCGGGTTATGTTTACTGGAACCGCGGCGCCTGTTATTATGAATCGGGTAAATACAAAGAAGCCGATGATGATTATGCCAAAGCCATTGAGAAAATAACCAGCAGGGCTGATCTTTCCACCCTCTATTCAAACCGGGGTGATTGCAAAGCCCAACTGGATGAATTTGAAAATGCCTATACGTTTTATGCAAAGGCGATCAGTTATAATCCCCAAAACTATAATCCGTACTGGCAGCGGGGGCATTATAAAAGCCAGGAATATAAATATGATGAAGCATTGGCTGATTTTGACAAGGCCATTGAGATCTTTTTGGCGGACCCGGTCCCATCGCTTAATAATGACCTTGCTATTTTATACCGCAACAAGGCGCTGATGCATAAATATAAAATGCAGTATACAGATGCCCTGGCTGCCATTAATAAATCGGTGGCCACAGATCCCAATATGGCCAAGACCTATCGTATCCGGGGGCAAATTTACCAGGCCATGAAAAAATATGATAAGGCAAGGGCCGACTATGAAAATGCCATCACGTTGCAGACAGATAATAAAATCAAAGCAGATATTTACCTGGACCTTTCGATGATGGCCTGGAACCTGCTGGATTATAAAACCTGTCTCGAAGATCTGAATAAAGGTATCGCGGCTGATCCCTCCAACGGGATGCTTTTCTGGCACCGGGCTTTGGTTTACGGGTATAAAAAAAATTATCCCGCCGCTATCAAAGAAAGTAAAGCAGCTCTGGATTTTTATAAAAATGACTCTTCATCCACCGCCAGCCTGGTCTGGCAACGGGCTCTTTATAAAGATTATTCCGGTGATTATAAAGGATCCATTGAAGATTTTCAAACCTACCTGAAGCTTTATCCCAAAAGCTATGGCGGTTATTATGAATTGGGAAGGATCTATAAATGGAGATTAAAAAATAATGACCTGGCTTCAGCCAACCTGGATAAGGCTACTGAGCTGGCTGAAAAAGCAAATGACACCTCCAAGCTTTGTTATATTAATATCGTCAGGGGAAATAAAGAAGAAGCATATAAAAAGATGATGGAACATATTGAAGCAAATAAAAATGACGATTACCAGTATAAATGGGAATTGCACAATATGACCTGTATTTATGCCCTGGCCGGCAACGCACCGAAAGCTTTTGAATACCTCGATAAATCGATGAAAGCCGGTTTTGATGATTACCTGCATCTTGTCAACGACAGGGATCTTGTATCCTTAATGAAACTGCCGCAATGGAAAACGATCCTGGCAAAATACAAAGTGCCGGTTCCTAAAAACTGATGACCGGGATCAGTTGTAATTTCTTCCGGGAATCAGTATTTTGTAATGAGGTATTTGTGGACATAAATATTTTTAATGCCATCAGAAACTTTTTATTGCCCCCATTGCAGGCGACAACTCACCAAGAGTGCGCAGGCTTTTGTACTGGGAGAAATGTTTAAAAAAAAATCCGGGTTTATCGGGCTGGGTGATTTGCCGCCCGACGTCACCTGCCCGGGCTGCGGTGGCCGTATCGACGCCATGAAAATGATAAAAGGGGAATATGACATTGATCCAAAGGTCAGGAAAATGCTTCCCCTTTATGGATGGGGTATCATTGCAGCTATAATTTTATTCAGGTTTGTGGTCCACTGGTCCTGGATTCTTTCCATTCTGGCCGGGATCATAGCCGGCATGATCGCAGAGCAGGCTCTTGCGGGTTTGTTCAGATCAGTTGCCGGTAAGAAGCCTGTAAAAAATTAAAAAAAGTCTTAACAAATTCTGAGCTTTGAATATTAACCCGATTATGCATTCGATATGCCAGGGATTGCCGCCATTTTCTGTTTCACCTTTTTCAGTTTCTGTGCTGCTGCACAGAAACCCGGCGGCTCATTGGAAAAATTGGGGTTAAAGAATATTCTTTCCAATTTGAGTTATATCCCGGCAAAAAGTTTTAACAGCCTTGATTATTCCGGTAATGATTCGGTTTCTTTTTATGGAAAGAGAATTGCCTCCGTACATGGATTTTATATCAGCCAGACCGAAGTTACAAACAGGGAATACAGGGAATTTGTTTTTTATGTCCGGGATTCGATCGCTCATTCTTTGTTGCTGCATTTCATGGGTGAAAGCAGGAACATTGACTGGAGTAAATCCATTGACTGGAGCGACAGCCGCCTCGAAACATTGATGCTTGCCCCGGAAGAAAGAATTTTCGGAAGAAAGGAAATGGATCCGGGCAAGATCTCCTATGCCATTGATTTTTTTGGAAAAAAAGAAACGGTCAGTATTTACCCTGACACCCTGGTTTGGATCCGGGATATTGCAAATTCCAATAATGAGCCATTGGTGCAAAAATATTTTTCATCCGCTTTGTTTGACAATTACCCGGTAGTAGGCGTTAACCTGAAACAAGCTATGGCTTTTTGCGAGTGGAAGACAGGGCAGGTCGAAAGATCACTCAAAGCACCGGCATCCGATAGTCTTAAAATGATTGTAAGGCTGCCAACCAGCGCAGAGTGGGAATCGGCTTCCTTTGAATTAAAAGATTCGGTGATCCTGTTCAATGGCAACAAAGGATACAATTGCAATTTCGGAACCATTACCAACCGGCATGGATTAACGATGAAAGGTTTTAAAGACGATGGGTATCTCTATACCAGCCCGGTGAAAAGTTTTCCGGCCGGACCACACGGGCTTTTTGATATGAAAGGGAATGTGGCGGAATGGACCTCCACGGCCCGGGAAGAAATTATGGGTGCCGAGGTTAAACCGGAAAAAATAAAATCAAATTTTGTGGTGAAAGGAGGAGGATGGAACAGCACACCTTTTTACCTGCAGGCAGGCGTTTGCCAGTTTTTTCCTTTCGATGAAGTTCAGTCTTTTGTGGGTTTCAGGTACCTGGTCTATGTTTTTAAGAAATAATTTGTATGTGCGGAACAATAAACAGGTATAAAACCGTTTTTCTTGTATGAAAAAAATCGCCACCACCTTCGTATCAGTCATTACAACTACTTGTTTATTTTCTCAGCAAAGCGGATATAATGGCATACCTATCCGGCATGATACGGCCATACAATGGTCGGCGGCATGTAATAAAGTAATAAACCTGGCTTCCGCGACAAACAATCTTCATTTAAAAAAATGGTACCTCGATAAGATCAGGAAGGGCGATGTGGTTGCATATAAAATGAATCCGGGTTCTGCTTCATTTTCATCTTATCGTTTATCCATGCCGGGGTTGGAAACCCAGGAATGGCTGAAAGGATTGGGCATTGAGTTGCCTTCTTATAAAAATCCGAAGGAATGGTATTTCTATGATAAGACTATTCCAAAGGATAATTATGAGAGATATAAGTACCGGGTCGGGGCCCTGCATTTTTCCGAAGATTCCTGTTGCGGCTGCGATGAGGCAGATGCATTCCTTGCAAAACAGGTTCTGGATTATAAGAACGGGAAATTCAGCATATACAATGTTTTTATTTCACCGCTCTGCGCCCGGCAAACTCCCACTACACCTATTGAATGGTATCCATTATGCAATGTAGCATACAATGATAATGCAGAAAGAAAATTTCCCGGACCCGGCAAGGAGGTGGTTTTACTGAATACCGATGAAGTGGATTATGAGTTCAGCCGGGAAAATCCTTCACTATCCGATTCCGTATTAACCCCCCGCCGCACAGAGATCGGGAGTTTGATCTATGATGATATCCTCAAAGGAAAAATTAAGCCGGTTGATATTGAAAACGGAAGACCCATACCGGTAAAAAGTTTCTTAACCTGGAATATGCCCGCCGACACGATGGCTGTATATGACATCAATGATCCCTCAAAAATTACCGAGTTCAGGGTCGTTCAGTCGGAAAGAAGTACCAATGAATTCAGCCGGCTGCGAATAAAGCAGGATCTTTATTTTGACTTTAAAAATGAAATACTCTATTCAGTGATCCGGTCCATCATCATCATGCTGCCGGTCAGATCAGCTGACGGAACTATCCGGGGTTATATGCAATTCTGCCGGATCTTATAAAGTGACATCTTTGCCGGATTTTAATCAGTTTTCCCCATCCCCAAAAAGCCCTTTTTTTGAATTGGCAAATTAGCCCTTCACCCTTACCTTTGCGGCCTGAAAAGAAAGCTGGTTGCTGGTCTCTTGTTTCTGGTTAGATACCGGATAATAAAGTGACTCTTGCTCCATAAAAACCAGCAACAAGTAACTAAAAACTAGAAACCAGGAATATGGCAAATGTTGGTAAAGTAAAACAGGTCATCGGCGCCGTGATCGACGTGCAGTTTGATGGCACTCTCCCGGAAATTTACAATGCATTGGAATTAAAAAGAGAAAATGGTGATACCCTTGTTCTCGAAGTACAGCAACACCTTGGAGAAGACAGCGTTCGCACCATTGCGATGGATGGTACCGAAGGTTTGATGCGGGGTATGGAAGTAACCGATACGGGTATTCCTATAGCCATGCCGGTTGGTGATGCCATCAAGGGCCGTCTCTTTAATGTGACCGGGGATCCTATTGACGGATTGCCTGTTGTTAGTAAAAAAGGTGGTCGCCCTATTCACAATAAGCCCCCGATGTTTGAAAACCTGAGTACGACAGCAGAGGTTTTATACACGGGTATCAAAGTTATTGACCTGATCGAACCTTATGCAAAAGGAGGAAAGATCGGTTTGTTTGGGGGAGCCGGTGTGGGCAAGACCGTATTGATCCAGGAGTTGATCAACAATATTGCCAAAGCTTATGCCGGTGTTTCGGTTTTTGCCGGTGTGGGTGAAAGAACCAGGGAAGGTAATGACCTGATGAGAGAGATGATCGAAGCAGGCATCATGAAATATGGCGATGCCTTTAAACATAGCATGGAAGAAGGAGGTTGGGACCTGTCGAAAGTGGATATGAAAGAACTTTCTGATTCCAAAGCAACATTCGTATTCGGACAGATGAATGAGCCTCCCGGTGCAAGGGCAAGGGTTGCTTTAAGCGGACTGACCATTGCAGAATATTACCGAGATGGTGACGGGCAGGGCAAAGGACGTGACATTTTGTTCTTTGTCGATAATATCTTCCGTTTCACCCAGGCAGGTTCTGAAGTATCAGCCTTGCTGGGCCGTATGCCTTCCGCTGTGGGTTATCAGCCAACGCTTGCCACCGAGATGGGTATCATGCAGGAACGAATCACGTCTACCAAAAACGGATCTATCACTTCCGTGCAGGCGGTTTACGTACCTGCAGATGACCTCACCGACCCGGCGCCTGCAACTACTTTTGCTCACCTGGATGCAACGACCGTATTGTCAAGAAAAATTGCTGACCTCGGAATCTACCCGGCTGTTGATCCGCTGGATTCCACGTCAAGAATATTATCTCCGTTAATTGTTGGGGATGCGCATTATGATTGTGCCAACCGGGTGAAACTGATGCTGCAGCGGTATAAGGAATTACAGGATATCATCGCGATCCTTGGTTTGGATGAATTGAGTGATGATGATAAACTGGTGGTGAGCCGGGCAAGAAAAGTACAGCGTTTCTTATCGCAGCCCTTCCATGTTGCCGAAGCATTTACCGGGTTGAAAGGCGTATTGGTACCGATCGAAGAAACCATCCGCGGATTCAATATGATCATGGATGGGGAAGTGGATGAATACCCCGAATCAGCCTTCAACCTCGTGGGAAATATTGATGATGCGATTGAAAAGGGTAAGAAGTTGATGGCAGCGGCTCAATAAAGCCCCCTGTCCCCCGAAGGGGGAACTTAGGTTTGGTTATACATTATTTTTACTTAATAGTTCTTTATAGAGGGAGTGTAGAGATTATGTTACAGCGACATTAACACAGATGATCTTCGTGGCAAGTTTATCCTGAGGCAACGAAGAACAATCTTTATCTTCCTGTTTTTTACTCAACAATTAAAAAAATAATAGTTCACTTACTGCTCTCAGGGCTGTGAGTTGGGCTCTCCCCTTGCGGGGAGTTGGAGGGGCCATGAATCTCGAAATACTAACACCCGAAAAAAAACTCTACAGCGGCGAAGTCTATGGCGTACAGATGCCCGGCTTCAGCGGCAGCTTTGAAGTATTGGAAAAACATGCTCCGCTGGTAAGCGCCCTGAAGGCAGGCCGGTTAAAAGTTTTAAAAGACAAGCAGAATCATTTTGCATATTTCGATATACAGGGCGGTTTTGTGGAAGTGCTGAATAATAAAGTGACAGTGCTGGTAGAAGGGGCTGTTGCGGCGGAATAAAAAACGGGAAAAAAAATTCCACTCAGAATAAAATTCATACCTCCTGATGTTTCCGGAGGTTTTTTTGTGCCCGCCTAATTCAACTGGGGGTCAATGGGAAAATTGACCATCATTTCATAATCTCCTCCCAGGGTTTTGAGGGCTTCTTTCCATATCTCACCATATTCCGGATGAAAGACCAGTTTACGGTTGGCTTTCACGGTTAGCCATGTTTTTTCTTTCATTTCCATATCGAGCTGGCCATCGCCCCAGCCGGAATAACCGATATAGAACCGGATCTTATCCGGATCAAAGTCTTCGTTTTTGATGAAGTTTATGACTGCATCAAAATCGCCGCCCCAGAAAATTCCTTTCAGTATTTCCTGACCGCCTGGTATCTCGTCGGGATATTGATGTAAAAAATGGATCGTATCCACCTGTACGGGCCCTCCGTAAAAAACGGGAATCTGATGCCCTTCCAGTTCAGGAATCAGTTCATCCAGGGTGTTCTCATATTGACGGTTCAATACAAATCCAAAACTGCCTTCATCTTTGTGCTCGCATAAAAAAACAACGGTCCTCAGAAAGTTGGGATCTTTCAGGAAGGGATCAGCGATCAGCAATATGCCGGGGCCCGGTTCAATCATGGTTCAATTTAAGATGAAAATTCTTTTTTTGAAAAATCTTCTTTTCCTTTCAAATCGTTTCAGTAATTTAAAACAGTTGTCTTCACCGGGATAAAAGGAATCCCGCCTTTTTGTAAAACACCGTTAAAACAGTACCAAACATTCTTACGAAATAGGGGATGCGATTTCTGCCCTGTATTTTTGCAGGTATATATGTTTTTAAACATAGTATTAACTTACGCAGCCATTTGGAGCTGATAGAATGAAACGGACCTTCACCATAATCACTATTTTAATCAGCCTGTCGCTGGTAGGCATTATTGTTATCCAGGTATCCTGGATCAAGAACATGGTGATGCTGCGGGAAGAACAGATCAAACACAGTGTGGAGGATGCTACCAAGACAGTGGCCGCCGAACTGGCCGAACATAAAGGCAGTTATGCGGCAGGCAATTCCCGGCGCGGTCTGCTGGCGGACGATTTTGTTCTGGATTTTTCCAAGCCCTTAAATATCGGGCAACGGATCGATGTGGAAGAGGTCAGGAAGAAATTACAAAAAGCATTTTTACAAAATAACCTGAAAGATATCCGTTTTGAATTCGGTATTGCCGCATTTGATAATAACGACAATACGGTTTTTGAAAAAGTGACGGCCAACTTCATGACTTCTTTTGAAGACACTGTCCATAATTTTACCAAGTACGTCGGGTTGGAGGCCCTTAGCGGAACGCCGGGAGAAAATCTCAGCACAACGGAAATGCTCGTGGTGGTCATCCCCAATATCAAAGGGCTTGTTTACAAATCATTGAAATGGAGAATAGCCACATCCGTTTCATTTACATTCATCATACTTGCCGCCTTTTACCTCACGGTCCGCACTATGCTGCGCCAGAAGAAACTGGCCAAGATCAAAAATGATTTTATCAATAACATGACGCATGAATTCAAAACACCGATCGCCACGATCTCCCTGGCCGTGGATGCCATGCGGAATGAAAAGGTGAAAGAAGACCCCGAAAAGATGGGTTATTTCAGCGGGATCATCAAGGAAGAAAACCAGCGCATGAACAGGCAGGTGGAAACCATTTTGAAAGCCTCCCAGCTGGAAAAACAGGAAGTGGACCTGAACCTGAAGCCGGTGCATGTGCATGAGGTGATCAAAGATGGGGTGGATAATTTTGCCCTTCAGCTGGAAGACCGGAAGGGAAAAGTTGAAATGGACCTTAAAGCCCAGAACGATATGGTGGATGCGGATGAAGTACATCTTTCCAACCTGGTGAATAACCTCGTGGATAATGCGCTGAAATATTCAAAAGAAAATATTCCGCCATTTGTAAAACTGACCACGCAATCCAACGGGAAAAAATTCAGCATGAAGATCGAAGACAACGGCATTGGAATGAACCGGGACACACTGAAAAAAATATTTGAACGTTTTTACCGGGCGCATACCGGGAACATACACAATGTAAAAGGATTTGGTCTTGGATTGAGTTATGTAAAAACAATGGTGGAAGCGCTTGACGGCGATATAAAAGCTGAAAGTGTACTGGGTAAGGGCAGTACATTCACAGTAGATCTGCCATTGAAAAAAAATTAATCCTCGTTTTTCCACAATAAACATCCATCCCCATAGCTGAGAAAACGGAATTTGTTTTGAAGGGCATGGTTATATACTTTCTCCCATGCGTCCCGATAACTATCGGGATCTTTTCCAATCAGTGCCGCAACCAATAAAAGGAGTGTGGATTGCGGCTGGTGAAAATTGGTGATGAGTCCGTTCACAATTTTGAACGGGTAACCGGGTACGATCAGTATCTGCGTTTTGGCAACCAGTCTTTCCATGTTGTTTTTGTTCATCCAATCCAGTAATGATCGTAAAGCATCTTTTACCGGAATTTCTGCTGCCTGTTCATAGGGTTCCCATTGTGAAACCAGGACATCGGAACTCCGTTCCGATACTATATGGCCGGAACGGAATTCCGGCCTCCGGCCGATCCAATACAAACTTTCGATTGTACGAAGGGAAGTGGTGCCAACTGCAATGATCTTTTTATCAGAATTTTTTAAGATATTTTCAATGGTATTCCTGGAAACATCCATCCATTCAGCATGCATATCGTGTCCGGCGATTGTTTCAGACTTCACCGGTTTGAATGTTCCGGCACCGACATGCAGGGTGATGAAATCAGTTTCAATATTCTTTTCTTTCAGTTGATTGAAAATGGCATCAGTAAAATGCAGCCCGGCGGTAGGTGCTGCGACGGAACCATCTTCATGGGCATAAACAGTCTGGTATCTCCGTGCATCCGATTCATCCGCTGATCTTTTAATATACGGCGGGAGGGGGGTGGCGCCGAAATGATGGAGTATTTCTGCAAAACTCAAAACAGCAGGTGACCAGGATAGTTCAATGATGAATGAGCCGGATTTTTTTTCTGCAAAAGACGCATGCAAAATGATCTCTTTATCATGTTTCCATATTTTTTTTTCCAGTACCTGGCCTTTTTTCCATTTGGAAGCGCCGCCTACAAGACATTGCCAGTAAACCCTTTCTTTCTGCAACATGGCTGTGGTGATGTCTGCATTTTGTTCGTGAGGCTCCAGGCAAAATATTTCGATCATGCCGCCGGATGGTTTTTGAAAAAGCAACCTGGCTTCAACCACTCTGGTATTGTTGAAAATGAGTAAAGAGTTTTGGGGAATATGATGGGAAATATTCCGGTAGATATCTTCTTTGACCAGGCCTTCCCGATAAATAAGCAAACGGGAAGCATCTCTTTCCGCTAATGGATACGCGGCGATTCTGTCTTCGGGGAGGATGTAGGTATAATCCTTTATCGGTATGTTCCGGGGGTCTGTCATAACACAACCAACTGTTGTATCGGTAATGCTTAAAATTACGATCGTTTATTCAGCGGCACAACTAATTTCAACCCGCTCCATATTTCACTCACGGCACAGACTTTCACGTCCACCAGTCCGGTATGCAGGGCATAATTGCGTATATGGTCTTCCGTTACATCTGTCGGGATCTTAGATGATTTCTTGTGCCAGGATACCCAGATGACCAGGGATGGATTTTTTTCCAGGGCGGGTTTCATTTTTTGCATTTCGTTGTCCAGTTCTTTCAGCGACTTCACAAACAGGTGAACGAGGTCAGGGGTTTCATTTTTTTTACACAACTGCCGGTTGATATTTGCCGGAAGCAGGTCGTAATAGTTTCCCGGCTGATGGATTAATAATACTTTCATGCCCGGTCTTATACCGAGTTTATCAATAAGAGGCTTGCCCGAATATCCTGCAGTTGCCATTTGGATTCATAGATAAAATACGAAGTAAAGGATTCTGTTCTGACCCCAGACTTCTTCTTTCTGGCCTCTGACCTGGACTTTCCACAGGTTTTCCACATCAATCCACAGTCAATCCACCCGGAATTCGGGAGATATTTTAGAGAATCTTCTAAAAGCCGCTACAGTATTGCTTTTCAGGCAAATTTGGGGTGGGGAAAAATTAAATTTTGAAATATTTGGTTGTTAAGTGGGAAAAAGTGTTATTTTGTGTCAATTATTAAAAACTTGATTCAAATCCCTGATAATGACAGGATTTCTCGGAGAATTCGAGGCTACTTTGGACGCCAAGGGGCGGTTCCTTCTCCCGGCAGGTTTCAAAAAACAATTGCCGGAGGAAGAAACCGTACGCTTTGTTATCAACAGGGGATTTGAAAAATGCCTGTCCTTATATCCCATGAAAACATGGGAACCGCTCTTTGCAAAAATCACCGGCCTGAATGAGTTTGATCCGAAGCAACGTGAATTCAGAAGGGCTTTCCTGAACGGGGCCACCTATGTGGAGCCCGACAGCGCCGGCCGGATCCTGCTGCCACCTAACCTGAAAGTATATGCGGAATTGCAGAAAGATATCGTACTGATGGCAACAGGGGATAAAATAGAAATCTGGGATAGTAATAAGTACAAACAGTTCTTTGACTCCATTTCTTCGGATGCATTAAGTGAATTGGGAAAAGATGTGATGGGCGGAGCGAAAAATGAATAATAAAAAATAAGAAATCAGAAATGAAAAAGTTTCGGTTTCATAGGAAAAAGCTGATCAACCGGAAATATACTTTCTTATTCTTCCTTTTTTATTTCTTATTATTTATTCATCTATGAGCCGGCAGTATCATATACCTGTACTGCTCAAAGAAGTATTAGAAGGCCTCCGCATCAGACCCGATGGCATTTATGTGGATTGCACATTTGGCGGCGGTGGACATGCCGGGGCCATTTTCGGAAGATTAAGCGATAAAGGAAAATTGGTGGTGTTTGACCAGGATGAAGATGCAGGAAAGAACCTGCCTGCCGGACCGGCAGGTGAGCCCGGTGATGAACGGATCATTTTTATTCCGCAAAACTTTCGTCACCTGCAACGGTTCCTTCGCCTGCACAACATCACGGCGGTGGATGGTATCCTGGCAGATCTCGGTGTAAGCAGTCACCAGTTTGATGAAGCGGGAAGAGGATTCTCCACCCGTTTTAATGCCGAGCTTGATATGCGGATGGACCGGCGGCAGACCCTTACAGCCTTTGATGTGGTGAACACGTATACGGAACAGCAATTGCATAAACTGTTTGAACAGTATGGTGAAGTCACCAATGCCAGGACCCTTGCCAGGAAAATTGCGGAGGTCCGTAACAACACTTCACTTAAAACGATCGATGCTTTTAAAAATGCAGTCCGGGAAATAGTAAAAGGAAATCCCAACAAGTACTACGCCCAGGTTTTCCAGGCACTGAGAATCGAAGTGAACGATGAAATAGGTGCATTGAAAGAGTTGCTGCAACAGATCCCATCCTTGTTAAAGCCGGGCGGCAGAGTGGCCATCATTACGTTTCATTCCCTTGAGGACAGATTGGTAAAAAATTTTTTTCGACGGGGTTCATTGGTTGAACCCGAAGAGAACCCCTATATCAACCGGGAAGCGATCAACGAACTGAACGTAATAACCAGAAAGCCGGTCCTGGCCACCGAAACCGAGCGAAAAGAAAACCCGAGGTCAAGAAGCGCGAAACTGAGAGTGGCGGAAAAAAAAGGAAATGAAACAGAAAAAATTTCAATGCAGTAAATATAGAGGAAATACAACAAGGGAAATCTATATCCTTTGAAATTAACCCCCGGGCAGAGAGCCGGGAATGAAAAACCAAAACAACCGAGCAGAAAAAATCTTTATGGAGGAGCAACAGGATCCGAAAGAACCAAACAGGGAAAAAAAGACAGCAGCTTCCGGACTCAGGCGATGGCTGAATTACCAGTCTGTGGTGAAACAGGTGCCTTTCTTTTTATTTCTCACCGTGCTGGCGGTGGTTTATATCTACAATGGCCATTATGCTGATAAAACGATAAGGAATATCAACCGGACAGCAAAAGAAGTGAAAGAGCTGAAGTATGAGTATATCGCGGTAAAAAGTGATGTGATGTTTCAAAGTAAACCGAGCGAATTGATCAAAGCCGTGGAGCCACTGGGGTTGAAAGAACTGGTGCGGGCGCCGGTGGTTCTGAAGAATGAAAAATAAGAAATAAGGAATTAGAAAGTGTAAGGCGAAAGGAGAAATAAGAAACTGTTTAGGCTCTGTAGGAGCCAAAGCTTGGCAGAAAGGTGGACGAATACAACTAACAACTAAAACAGATCCGCTGACGCTTACGCGGACAAAGGCAGACATTGGACGTTAAACGCGACATATTGTGGAGGGTTTATCTCAGCTATATCGGTATCATATTGCTGAGCCTGCTTGTCTTCGGAAGAGCTTTTTATATTCAGCGGTTCCAGGGAAGCCACTGGCGCAGCATGAGCGACAGCCTTCACCAGCGATTTGTTCCGCTGGTTGCAGAAAGAGGCACCATCTACAGTGAAGACGGGCAGATGCTCAGTACTTCCATCCCCACTTTTGATATTTTCATTGATTTTAATGCAGAAGGTTTGCGGGAGAAGAAAGGGAAACGTTTCTATGAAAATGTTGACTCCCTGTCCGCGGCTTTATCAAATTATTTTGGCGATAAGACCCCGGAACAATATAAGCGGGAATTACAATTGGCTTATAAGAATAACGAAAGATATTATCCGCTGAAAAAGAAGCTGGGGTTTGAAGATTATAAAGCATTCCGTGATTTTCCATTGGTCAGATTGGGGAGAAATAAAAGCGGGGTTATCACGGATGTCAATACAAAACGGCTGACCCCATTTAAACTGCTGGCCAACCGTACCATTGGTTTATCCAGGGAACATATAGCCAGCAACGGAAAGATGAAGAAACAAAATGTGGGTCTCGAAAGAAGTTATGATACGGTTCTGAACGGACGCGATGGTGAAAAATTAGTTCGTTTCATTGCCGGCGGTACAGCTATACCGGTGGAAGGTTCCGAAACAGACCCCGAAAACGGAAAAGATGTTTTCACAACGCTGGATGTGAACATTCAGGACATTGCTGAAACAGCCCTGATGAAAATGATGTTGCAGTGCGAAGGCCCTTACGGAACGGCCATTGTGATGGAAACATCAACAGGAAAGATCAAGGCGCTGGCCAATCTTGGCAGGCAACCGGATGGTTCCTATTGGGAAGATGATAATTATGCATTAAGGGCAACGGAACCGGGATCAACCATGAAACTGGCTACACTTTTATCTGTACTGGAAAAAGGAACCAGCACGCTGAATGATATGGTTGAAGTAGGTGGTGCAGGGAGAGCACAGGTTGGAAATAAAATTGTGAGTGATGCAGAAAGATCCCCCAAACCGTTACTGACCGTCCAGGAATGTTTTGCGCATAGTTCGAATGTAGGCATGAGCAAACTGGCTTATAAAGCTTTCAATCAAAAACCTGCTGAGCTGAAAGAATACCTGCACCGTTTCCATCTTGATACAAAATCTCCGATCGACCTGTCTGATGTTCCCAAACCCATGATGGCACCGCTTGACCAGAAAGGAAGTGCAGAAGGCAATATGCTGTGGATGAGTTTTGGTTATGGTATACAGGTAAGCCCGTTGCAGACACTGACATTATACAATGCAATTGCCAACCAGGGTAAAATGATGAAGCCATACCTCGTGAACAGCATTCAGAGCAATGGTGTCGTCATCAAACAGTTTCTTCCTTCCGCCCTGGAAGAAAATCTCTGTAAAAGTTCAGTGATCAGGGATGCAAGAGCATCCATGGAGATGGTGGTTACGGAAGGAACAGCAAAAAAAGCTTTTAAGGATATGCCTTTTACCGTAGCAGGGAAAACCGGAACGGCACATGTATCAGACGGGAAAATCAAATATGATGATGGTGTTTACCAGGCAACATTTGTTGGTTATTTCCCGGCCGATCATCCCCAATACTCCTGCATTGTTGTCATTCGTACGAAACCACATGCTGCCTCGCATTTTGGCGGCACCCTGGCAGCGCCGGTATTCAGGGAGATTGCCACAAAATTATACGCGATGTACGTGGAGAAGAAAAACCCATCTATGTACGCCATGGTAAAAGACAGTGCTGATTATTTCTATGCAGGCCTTTCCGCTGATATAAAAAATGTGTTCAACGCCATGAAGGTGGGCTTTGCTGATTCGGTGTTTCAAAATACATGGAGTACGGTATATCCCGGCGGCCAGGTTCAGGCGGGGCAACCTGTAATGAAAACAAACCAGGTCATACAGCAGAAGATGCCGAATGTAAGAGGTATGGGACTAAAGGATGCGGTTTACCTGTTGGAAAATATGGGTGTAAAAGTGGCGATAAGGGGCCGGGGGAAAATAATGACGCAGTCTGTTGCACCGGGAACGGCTCTTGCGAAAGGGATTACGGTAATCCTTGAACTGAGTTGATAGGTTGTTGGTATCATTTGAAAAAAAGTTTTTCGTGTTATTGAGTGAAGTATTATACCAGGTGAAGCTCCGGTCAGTCAAGGGAAGCACATCGGTTGAAATAAATGACATACAGATTGATTCGAGAAAAATAAAACCGGGTGATTTGTTTGTAGCGGTGAAGGGAGCAGTGGCGGATGGTCACCAGTTCATTGATAACGCAATAGAGAATGGAGCGGTCGTGATTGTGTACCAGGACTCCGGACTCCCGGCTAATGACTCCCGACTCACTTATGTGCAGGTCGGCAACAGTGCGGAAGCAGCGGCATACATCGCAGTTAATTTTTTTGGAAGGCCCTCGGAGAAAATGAAAGTGGTGGGCGTAACAGGAACAAACGGGAAGACAACCATTGCAACATTATTATATAAGCTCTTTACAGGATTGGGATATCCATGCGGGTTGCTGAGCACGGTTGAAAATATGATCAGGGGTCATGTCATTCCTGCCACGCATACCACGCCAGATGCCATCCATCTTAACCGGTTGTTGAAGCAGATGGCGGATGAAGGATGCAGTCATGTGTTCATGGAAACGAGTTCACATGCCATACACCAGCACCGGGTAACCGGTTTGAAGTATGCCGGGGGAATTTTCAGCAATATCACCCATGATCACCTGGATTATCACCAGACGTTTGACGAGTATATCCGGGTGAAGAAACAGTTCTTTGATTCATTGCCATCATCTGCTTTTGCCATCAGCAATGCCGACGATAAAAGAGGAACGGTGATGCTGCAGAATACCCACGCTGCAAAATTTTATTACAGCCTGAAGACCGTGGCCGATTTCAAGGGAAAGATCCTGGATAATAGCCTGAACGGGCTGATGATGACGGTAAACGATGTGGAAGTTCATTTCAGACTGATCGGTGAATTCAATGCCTATAACCTGCTGGCCGTTTATGGCGCAGCGGTTTGCCTGGGGGAAGATAAATGGGAAGTGCTGAGATGTTTGAGCGAATTGACCGGGGCGGAAGGAAGATTTGATTATAGGGTGTCGGCCAGGGAAAAAGTGATCGCTATTGTGGATTATGCACACACGCCCGATGCGCTGTTAAATGTTCTCGCAACGATAAAAAAGCTGAAGAGAGGGAATGAACAGGTGATCACGGTGGTGGGTTGTGGCGGCGACCGGGATAAAAAGAAAAGACCGCTGATGGCTGTCGTGGCCTGCGAACACAGTGATAAGGTCATTTTCACAAGTGATAACCCGAGAAGTGAGGACCCGTTGCAGATCATCAGCGATATGGAAGAGGGATTACCGGTGTCGTATAAACGAAAATATATCCCGGTTGCGGACCGGAAAGAAGCGATCAAGACAGCGATCAGTCTGGCGGGACCGGAAGATATTATACTGGTGGCAGGAAAAGGACATGAGAAATACCAGGAGATAAAGGGAGTGAAAAGACATTTTGATGATAAGGAAATAGTGCAGGAGATGTTTGAGTTGATGGGTAAATAAGAAATGAGAAATAAAAAATAAGGAATAAGAAAGTATTGGCGCTCCGTAAGAGCATGTGATGTTGAATGGAATTCCCGGTGATGAAAAAAAAGAAAACTAAGTAACCAACAACCAGCCATGCTGTATCATTTATTTGAATGGCTTAAAAGCGAAGACATCAATTTCCCGGGGAGCGGGCTCTTTGGCTATATCACGTTCCGGGTGCTGATGGCCGTGTTGTTGTCGCTCTTTATCACCACATTCTACGGAAAGAAGCTGATTAAGTTTTTGCAGAAGAAGCAAATAGGAGAAAGTATCCGCGAAGAAGGACTGGCGGGGGAAGAAAGCAAGCAGGGAACACCCACCATGGGAGGTATCATTATCGTTCTTGCCATTATTATTCCCACGCTGCTGCTGGCGGATCTGACCAGTGTGTATGTTCAATTGATGCTGATCAGTACGGTGTGGCTGGGTTTTATCGGTTTCATAGATGATTACCTGAAGCTGAAAGGGAAAAGACTGGCACAGCAAAAGGGGGAAACCTTCAAGAAGACCAGCAAGGATGGACTGGCTGCCCGGTTTAAAATATTAGGACAGGTTGGACTGGGAATTATCGTAGGGGCTACGCTTTATTTTAACAGCGAAGTGAAAATATGGAGGGAATATGTGGGTAAGGTGCCGCCAGCAGATACAAAAACAAAATTTCATAAAAAGGAAGTGAACGGAAGCACAAAATATTTTGTTGAAGCAAACACGGCAACGGTGACGACCATCCCGTTTGTTAAGAACCATGAATTCAATTATTCAAAACTGTTGCCGGCATCCTGGAGGAATTACACCTGGATCCTTTATATACTGATTGTGATTTTCATTATCACGGCCGTATCCAACGGGTCGAACCTGACGGATGGTTTGGATGGTTTGGCCACAGGAACTTCAGCGATCATCGGAACCCTGCTCGGCATTTTTGCGTATGCAAGCGGCAACATGGTGTTTGCGGATTATCTCAACATCATGTACATACCGAACCTGGGAGAACTCTCCATTTTCATTGCAGCCATGATCGGGGCCTGTATCGGGTTCCTGTGGTATAACTCTTACCCGGCACAAATATTTATGGGTGATACAGGCAGCCTGACTTTAGGAGGGATCATTGCATCGCTGGCAATCATCGTACATAAAGAATTGCTGTTACCGATCTTCTGCGGGGTTTTTTTCGTGGAAACACTGAGTGTGATGCTGCAGGTCGGTTATTTCAAATACACCAGGAAACGATTCGGGGTGGGGAGAAGAGTTTTTTTGAAAGCCCCGCTTCATCATCATTACCAGGTGAAAGGATATCATGAAGTAAAAATTGTGAACCGGTTCTGGATAGTTACTGTTTTGCTGGTGGTCTTGAGTATTGTGACGCTGAAGATGAGGTAGTGAATGGTGAATAGTGAATAGTGAATGGTATCCTTCAGCCAGGAGGTTTGTAAATGAACGAAAAGTGAACGGCCCGATGATTTTTTGACCATTGACCATTCACTATTGACCATATTACTGAAAAACCAGGAACCCGGAACCCTGATGAAGATGATCGTTCTGATTTAAACGAATTGTGGTGCAGTTGTATTTGAAACCAATACTTATGAAGAACCCAACTCCGTACAGTTGGTGAATAGTGATTGGTGAATAGTGAATGGTACCCTTCTGTCATCCGGTTGGCAATTGATAGAAGAGTGTAAGGTTGGATGAGTTTTTATTGACTATTGACCATTCACAATTGACAATATGAGTAAAAGATTTGTCATACTGGGAGGTGGGGAAAGCGGTGCCGGAGCTGCTCTCCTGGCAAGGAAACAGGGATATGATGTATTTCTATCTGAAAAAAGTTCTTTGAATGAAAGTGTTCGTAACGGGTTAAAGGATACAGGAATTGATTTCGAAGAAGGTCAGCATACGATGTCAAAAATCCTGGATGCGGATGAAGTAATAAAAAGCCCCGGCATTCCTGAGAAAACAGCAGTTATGCAGGCGATCAGGGAAAAGGGCATTGATGTTATCAGCGAAGTGGAACTGGCTTTCCGGTTTAAAGGTGAAAGTAAAATAGTTGCCATCACGGGGAGTAACGGGAAAACAACCACCACGGCGTTGACGTATCATATCTGCAAAACGGCCGGTCTTGATTGTGCGATGGTCGGCAATATTGGCCATTCGTTTGCGAGGCAGGTTGCGGAAGACCCGAAAAAATTATACGTAGTGGAAGTCAGCAGTTTCCAGCTGGATGATATAAAAACATTCAGGCCGGGTATTGCCATCCTGACCAATATTACCGAAGATCACCTGGACCGTTACGAATACCAATTTGAAAATTATATCAGCAGCAAATTCCGTATCACTATGAACCAGCAGCAAGATGACCATTTCATTTACTGCGCCGACGATGAAGTAACTATGAAATATATAAAACAATTCAATATTCAAGCTAACCAACTGCCAATAAGTATGAAAAGA
>CAZQGZ010000011.1:0-36513 GCA_964592935.1 uncultured Chitinophaga sp.
GAAAAGATGGAGCCCATGAAACTGGTGCAGAAATACACCAACCTTTATCATTGGGCGATGGAACAATTCAATACCCTCAAGCCATCTATTGAGCCAACCGCCACCGGTCATATTGTGGAACAGATCGGGATGATACAGGAGATCATTAAAGCAGGATATGCCTATGAAAAAAATGGTTCGGTTTATTTTGATGTAAAAAAATATGCTGCTTCACATGATTACGGCAAACTCAGCGGAAGAGTGATCGATGATCTTCTTGAAACAACCCGGGAACTGGAAGGACAGGAAGAAAAAAGGGATAAAGCAGATTTTGCATTGTGGAAAGCAGCCGCACCGGAACATATCATGCGCTGGCAAAGTCCCTGGGGCGTGGGTTTTCCCGGCTGGCATATTGAATGCTCGGCCATGGCCACCAAATACCTCGGTGCACAGTTTGATATTCATGGCGGCGGTATGGATCTTTTATTCCCGCATCATGAAAGTGAAATAGCTCAAAGCACGATCTGCAACCACGTGGCCCCGGTCCGTTACTGGATTCATAATAATATGATCACCATTAACGGCCGCAAGATGGGGAAGAGTTATAATAATGTGATTAAACTAACTGAACTGTTCAGCGGCGATCATCCCTTGCTGGAAAAAGCTTTTCACCCGATGACGATCCGGTTTTTTATCCTGCAAACTCATTACAGCAGTACGCTGGATTTCAGTAATGAGGCATTGATCGCTTCGGAGAAGGGATTGAAGAGATTGTGGGAAGGTGGTGAGAATTTAAGTAAACTAGTGGGGAATGGCGAGTGGCGGGTGGGGGGAGAGGAGTCGGGGGTCAATGATGAACTTGAATCAAGGGTTCAGAAACTTCTGGCGGAGTTTGATGAGTTTATGAATGATGATTTCAGTACGGCGAAGGTATTGGCCAATATGTTTGAGCTGGTGCCGGTGATCAATTCGATGAAAGATAAAATTACTCCGGTCACGGCTTTATCGAAAACCACCTTTGAATTACTGCAATCGAAGTTCAGGATTTTCCTGGAAGATATTCTGGGATTGAAAAATGTAAGCGAAGCGGATCATTCCAAACTGCAGGGCGTGATGCAATTGCTGATCGATATCCGGAAGGAAGCAAAAAGTAAAAAAGATTTTGCCACGTCTGATAAAATAAGGAACCAACTGGCTCAACTGGGCATCAGCCTGAAAGATGAAAAGGACGGGAACATGAGTTATTCTTTTGATTGATTCAGTATGGTCGGGAGATAATTACAACACAGAGCGACAGATCTGCACAGAGAAGTGGTTTTCAAAATTAATGTTGTTTTTCCGCGAAGACGCAAAGGCGCTGAATTGCGCCGGGATTCAATCGAAAACCTCTTATCGGGTTAACAGTTTTCTTATCTCCTCCATTTTCCCTAACTTGTTTTTTCCTCCGAAGGATTCCTTTGGATAAAAAAACCTTTATGCAATTCAGACTTTCCGCTTTCATTCTTTTTCTTTTTTCATTCTCCGTCATTCATGCCCAGATCAAAAAAGCGCCCGAGGTCAAAGAAGGCAATGGTCCCTGGAATCAACTGATCATCCGCGGCGTTACGTTGATCAACGGAACGGGGGCGCCACCCATCGGCCCGGTGGATATTGTTGTTGAAAAAAACAGGATCAAACAAATTACAGTTGTGGGTTCCCCGGGTGTGGCGACCGACGCAAAAAGACGTCCCAAATTATCCGAAGGCGGTAAAGAACTGGATGCAACGGGTATGTACCTGCTGCCCGGTTTTATCGATATGCATGGTCATATCGGCGGCACCGAGCAGGGAACACCCGCCGAATATGTTTTTAAATTATGGATGGCACATGGCATCACCACCATCCGGGATCCATCGGCTGGTAATGGATTGGATTGGGTGCTGGATGAAAAACAAAAAAGCAATCAAAACCTGATAACGGCTCCACGAATTTTTGCTTACACATCTTTTGGACAGGGAAGTAAAGAGCCCATAACAACCGTTGAACAAACTATTGCCTGGGTGAGAGATAATGCAAAGAAAGGAGCGGATGGAATAAAATTTTTCGGCGCAGCGCCATCCATCATGCAGGCCGCCCTGGAAGAAAATAAAAGACTCGGGCTTCGTTCCGCCTGTCATCATGCACAGATGGATGTAGCCAGGTGGAATGTGCTTAACAGCGCAAGAGCAGGACTGACATCCATGGAGCATTGGTATGGATTGCCCGAAGCATTGTTTACCGATAGAACCATTCAGAACTATCCGCTCACTTATAATTATGCCAATGAACAAAACCGTTTTGAAGAAGCGGGAAAATTATGGAAGCAGGCAGCGCCTCCTTACAGCGAACACTGGAATAAAGTGATGAACGAATTGCTCTCGCTGGATTTTACCATTGATCCCACTTTTAATATTTATGAAGCCAACCGCGACCTCATGCGGGCGAGAAGGGCCGAGTGGCATGAAGATTATACGTTGCCATCATTGTGGAAATTCTATGAACCCAGCCGGGTATCGCATGGTTCGTACTGGCATAGCTGGGGAACGGAACAGGAGATCAGCTGGAAAGAAAATTACCGGTTGTGGATGACCTTTATCAATGAATATAAAAACCGGGGCGGACGTGTGACGGTGGGCACCGATGCGGGATATATCTATGAGCTGTATGGTTTTTCTTATATAAGAGAAATGGAATTATTGCGGGAAGCAGGCTTTCATCCACTGGAAGTAATTCGTTCAGCCACTTTATATGGTGCGCAGGCTTTGGGTATGGAAAAAGAGATCGGCAGTGTGGAAGTGGGTAAGCTCGCTGATTTTGTGATCGTGGATGCTAACCCGTTAGAGAATCTCCAGGTGTTGTATGGAACCGGTGCCATTGTTCTCAATGAAAAAAATGAAATAAAAAGAAGAGGAGGAGTAATCTACACGATCAAAGACGGGATCATCTATGATGCAAAAAAATTATTGGAGGATGTTAAGAAGATGGTCGGGGAGGAAAAAGCGAAGACGGGGTTTAAGATCATGCAGCCGGGGATGAAATAGTGAATGGTGAATGGTCAATTGTGAATGGGATCATTGTACTGAATTGTTTTCTTTAATTATTGGTTCTTAATCAATATCATTCCTGTATCGTGATTTTATGCATTACATTTCTCATTTAAATAAGGACAATAAGCTGAAGAGGCTGATAAAAGAACACGGCGCATTTAAACTGGAAAAGAATAAAAACCTTTGCCTCTATCTCTGTTATTCCATCATGAGCCAGCAACTGAGCACCAAAGTGGCCAATGTGATCCGGCAACGATTCTATGACCTCTATGGTTGTGAGCCCACGCCACAACAAATCGTGGATACGCCATTTGAAAAATTAAGAGCCATCGGCATGAGCAATGCCAAAGTCAGTTACGTACAGAATGTAGCCCGGTTTGAAATTGAGAAAGGCATAGATCATAAAAAGTTATCGGGGATGAATAACGGGGAAGTGATTGAATACCTCACACAGATCAAAGGCGTGGGCCGCTGGACCACGGAGATGCTGCTGATGTTTGCCCTTGGCCGGGAAGATGTATTTGCCGCGGACGACCTCGGTTTGCAGAATGCCATCATCGGGTTGTATGGGCTCAGACACCGGAAGAAAAAAACATTGCAGGCCTCCCTGCTGAAAATATCGGAACAATGGGCGCCCTACCGCACCTATGCCTGCATGTACCTGTGGAGGTGGAAGGATAACCTGCCATTGAAAAAAGATAAGTCCGGAAAATAATGTAGCTTACCTGTCAAATCTTTTACATGCAAAAATTGAAACTGTTTGTTTTGGCTATTGTTCTTTTATCGTTTTGTTCCGGCAAGCAAGAGCAAAAAAACAAATGGATCTCTTTATTTGACGGAAAGACACTGAACGGATGGAAAGCTGGCACCAATGCTTGCAGTTTTTCTGTTGAAGACGGGGCTATTAAAGTGAGCGGTGAAACGTCCCATCTGTTTTATGACGGGGAAGAGATGCAGCACAATTTTAAAAACTTTGAGTTAAAGATTGATGTGATGACCACACCCGGTTCCAACTCCGGTGTTTATTTTCATACGCGTTACCAGGAAAGCGGCTGGCCGAAAAAAGGTTATGAAGTGCAGGTGAATAACTCGCATTCCGACTGGCGGCGCACCGGCAGCCTCTGGGCCATCCAGGATATCAAAGAGACCTTTGTGAAGGACAATGAATGGTTCACCCTGCATATCAAAGTGAAGGGAAGAAGGATAACCGTAAAGATCAATGGTCAACAGGTGGTGGATTATACCGAGCCGGATAATGTGATGCGGGACGAAGGGATGAAAGAAAGAGTGTTGTCATCCGGAACTTTTGCATTACAGGGGCATGATCCGAAGAGTACCGTGTATTACAGGAATATTTATGTACGGGCAAACTGAGATTCGTTATGTCCTTTCATTTTAGGTTAAAATAATTTCATTCAATATTTTTTTGCCACAAACATTTTCCATCCGGGCAGTGTCATTGTTGTGACAATTTTTTCAGGTCTTAATCCCGCATCCAGTTGCCAGGATTGCATTTCTTCTGCGGACCAGTTGCCCGATGCGCTGATCACGGAGAAGTACAAACCGGAGGTGGCAGCAACCGCTCCGCCTTCGCCGGGTTTGTTTATCCGTACAAATTCACCGATGATATGAATGCCGCCGGGTTTTAATGCCCTGGCGATTTTTTTTGCCAGCTCTTTATTCTGTTCAACGGTGAAATGATGAACCACGTTGTTGATCATGATAACATCATATTGCCCATCTCCCAGGTCATCCGTTAGTGCATTGCCTGCTTTATGCGTTACCCGCCCGGTCGTATCATATCTTTTGGCAATGGCCGAGGCGCTTTCTATCGCGCCGGGTAATTCCAGAACCGTACTTTTTAATTGCGGATATTTTTTACAGAGTTCAATGGAGTACAATCCATGAGAACCCCCGATATCAAGCATGTCAGCAGCCTGATTGGGTACCGGTAACTTTTTGGCCAGGTCTTTGGCTGAACTGATCGACAGGTCACGCATACCTTCCTGGTAAAGATTCCATTCTTTTTCATTAACAGAACTATGCAACTGCAATGTTTTACCTGAACGGACATATTCTTCCAGAGAGGCCATCCAGTTCCATTCGATCAACTGGAAGCGCAGTTTGGCGACCAGGTTGGCTTCACTTTCTTTGAGCAACCACTTGTGGAATTTTTTCTTCAGCCAGTACCGGCCTCCGCGCCATTGCAGGTAACCCAAACCTACAAGGCAATTGAGCAGTTGAGTGGTGGCATGCAGGTGAGTCTTGCAGGCAGAAGCAACTTCATCTGCGGTTTTTTGATCCTTGCCGATCGCTTCGTAAATACCCAGTTCAGCGGCGGCCATGATGGCCCTGGCCGCATTAAATGCGATCTGTGTATCTACGAGCGGGATGGGGGCGAGGTTTAATTTTAAGGCCATCCATTCCAATGGATTTTCGGCCGTTGGTTTTAGTTTCATTCCGGGAATTTTATGTAGCTAAGATAATTCGTTATATAGAAATCAATACCAGTGTTCCGGGCAATAAATTTCATCATGATACTTCAATCTTTGGCACGGAACGGGCGGAGAAGAATTCCGTTTCCCATTTCCTGTGATTCTGCATAGCCTCTTTTACGTAAGACGAATTGCCTATCAGTTTAATTATTTTGTTATTGATTGAAGCAAGGGGAGATTTAAACGGCCTGATCACATCAAGAAGTAATACGACCCGTATTTCATCTGTGTTGTTCCATACTTCATGTTCATACGTGTCATCAAAGACCACCGCCTTGCCTTCCTGCCAGCATATGCGTTCATTGTGTATCCTCATGACACAGTCACCGGGTTTGCCCGGTATGATTAGCCCCAGGTGACTGCGGATAAGGCCTTTAAAAATTCCTTTATGCGCCGGTATATGTTTCTGAGGGGAAAGAACGGAAAAAAAGGCGGTTTTCATGTGCGGAATTTTCTCAAGTATGGACGTGGTAACGGGGCATAACTTACAATTAAGCGTGGCTTTAATTCCGAAACCAAAAAGAAAAAATGTTTTCCAACGGTTATCCTGGTTCAATACATTTTGTTCCTGCTGGATGTCCTGTATGCTTGGCAGATGCCGGTGATGAGGCAATATGGCTTCGAGCTCTTTCCTGATAGAAAGCCAATTGTCTTCTAATAGTTTCGTCCATTCAAACTGCGCGTTTTCAAAAACGGGCTGATCGCCAACGGTAGAATATTTCCCCATCCCTTTTCCGATCGTAAGCAGTATCGGTCTGAATATCCTGAATTTTATCTTCTCTCTTGCCCTGAAAATAAAATTTCCCATAGCTCAAAAATATTCAAGTATTTTGTACAATCCGTTTCCGGGTTAAACAAAGTAACCGGTTGTTTTATGGCCTTAATGGAAAATATGCTGGAAGAACCGTCCTATGGCTGGGCAAATAAGAAGGGAGAACTGGTCGTTCCTACAACCCGGCAATTGTTCAGGGAAGTGTTTTTAAGAATTAATATTTTTAAAACCAGGACAAACTGGATATCGCTGGCCAGCCTCATCCTGATCGCCTGCATGTTGCCCTTCCTGTATGCTTACCTGGTTTATTATTTTTCCTGGGGTCCGACCTTGTTGCTTTTGTTTTACAGTATGTTCATGATGAGCATACATACTACAGTTTGGCTACACCGTTATTGCACACACCGGGCTTTCCAATTCAGCTATCCAATTTGGCGGTTTATAGTGCAAAACCTCGTCATTAAAACGGCACCGGAAGAAATGTATGTGCTGTCGCATCATGTGCATCATGCAAAATCCGACCTGCCCGGTGATCCGTATAATGCAAGAGGCGGATTCTGGTATTGCATGCTCGCAGAAATAAATCACCAGCGTGTTTCAAAAAAACTCAGTGAAACAGACTACAAAAAAGTGGTGCAGCTCATGCGACATACGGGAACACCTGTCAATACATACAGGCAATATGGTAAATGGGGATCTGTCACGTCACCTTATTACAACATCCTGCTGTGGATCATTAACTGGTCTTCCTGGTATATCATATTCTATTTTATCGGGGGAAATGGATTGGTATCTGCCATGTTCAGTGCCGCCCTGTTTTGGTTTATCATGGTCAGGGCATTTAATTACACCGGGCATGGTAAAGGGATCCATAAACACAAAGACGGAATCGATTTTGACCGGAGCAATCTTTCTGTCAACCAGGTGAGACCGGGCATACTGGCCGGCGAATGGCATAATAATCATCATTTATACCCGGCCAGTGCAAGAACCGGTTTTCTGCCTTACCAGGTAGATCTGCCCTGGGTCTTTATTTTCTGCATGTACAAGCTTGGCATCGTCAGCAAGTACCATGATTCCAAAAAAGATTTTCTCCGGAAATATGCGGCCGGGATTGCCCGGCATCAATAGCCGGAAACAGCAGGATGATCCTTCCGCGTAATTGCTGCAGGCAGCATTTTTTATTGATTGCCAGAAAAAACCGGCGATGCATGATCCCGGTCCCGGATTTCGGAAGGCCTCATTCCCATTGACCGGAGATATTTAAAATGATCGGTTATACCGGATACAAAACTTCTTTCTTTGTAGGGTATCCCCTTTTTTTTGAGTGTTTGTTTTATTGCACGGGTCAGTTGCCGGTAATGAATATGGCAGACATGAGGAAAAATGTGATGAATAAGATGCGTATTCAATCCACCCAATAACCAGCCAAGCCATTGGCTGTTTGATGAACTGTCAATATTAGAAGAAAGCTGGTGCATGGCCCATTCATCGCGGTTATTTATCAAGACATCTTTTTCATGCGTAACCGCATATTCGTTGATATGCGGTATCACCAGTACAACTAACATGGATCCGCTGCAGAAGGATAAGGTGGCCAGGTAAATGATCAATACCTGCTACCAGGCATAGGGCAACATGATGGCGGGAATAATTATGCTGGCCAGGATGTACAAAATTTTTGTCCGGGTAAGACGCAGGAAAAAATAACGGGGAAGTTTTGCAATGCCGTAATCATGCAGTTTATTTGAAAACAGCATGACGAAATCCTTGATAAAAACGACATAGATGCCAAAAAGCAAATACAAAAATGGCGCATACAGGTGCTGGTACCTGAACCAGGAACGGTAGGTATGCGTGGGATTGTACCTGATCCAGAAATTCTCATCCACATCTACATCCCGCATGGGAATGCCGGTATGGTTGTGATGCGAACGGTGATGCTGTATCTCCCATAAATATTTGCTGATACCCATTATATTCCAGGTGTAGCCCAGGATATTATTTACTCTCCTGTTTTTTGAAATACCCTGGTGAGAGGCATCATGTGCTACATTGACCACTAATAATGTTGATCCCAGGTTCAGAAGCAGGTAACCGGCGATGACCACCAGCAGGGATATTGCTCCGTATGCAAGCAGAATGAAATAACCGGCAACCGGCATCGCAAAAAAAATCAATGATTTTACCCAAAAAACCCGGTTGGCAAAACGACTGATTCTTTTTTCTTCAAAATAATTATTGACGCATTCTTTTAATGCTTTATATATCGGAACATTGTTTGCAGATGCTTTATTCATTTAATACTTTATCAAATTTTATTTTATCTGATTCTCCAGGGCGGGTTTTTCCTGTTATGCGAAGCGCTGAATAAGATAAGCTGATTATTGTCGGGATCTTTTAAACGGGATTCCCTCCAGAGCCAGCTTTTATCAGCGGGATATTCATCGATGATAATTCCGTTTGCTGCGAGCCTGGCAACCAATTCGTCAAGGTTATTGACTTCAAAATATACCCCAATCCCGTCACCTGTTGGCAGTTGTTCAACTTTATGAATGGAAAAGGTTGAATCACCTTCCGGGCATTCGAACCGGGCATAGTCCGGCGACTTAACAATTAATTTCAATCCAAGTTTACTGTAAAATTCAATGGATACTGAAATATCCATTACGGGAACTGTTACCTGGTTTAAATTCATAGCAAATGAGTTTGAAGCCCGGACTTTTTTAACGAAAAGAAAAAAGTGTTGATCGTATTTGCGAAAAACGAATAACCCAGTTTCTTCAGGTAAACAGCTGTTTCCATTTCCCGGATATCATCGTTATCCTGGTAGATGCATTCCACTGCCAGCACTTCCGGTTTGTATTTTTCCCAGTTATTGGACATTAATACTTCCATGTCGAGCCCTTCCACGTCAATTGACATAAAATCTATTTTTTGAGCGGGGGGTAGGCAGGCATCGAGAATGTCAGCAAGCGTTCTTGTTTTTATTTTAACAACTTCCCGGATGCTGATGAGATGTTCTTTGCAATGCAATTCAGCTGTTTGCCTGTCCAGGGTATTGAACACATTGTTTTCAAAAGTATAAAAATCCATTTCGCCGGGAGTAAGGCTTACTCCCGATTCAATATTGATGTCCTTCGGGCGTAAGGCATCAAATATTTTTTTTGTGCCGGGATTTGCATCAATATTGATTCCCTTCCATCCCTTAAGATAAAATTTATACGTGTTGGAATAAATATAAGGATGGCTGGCCCCGACATCAACATAAAAACCTGTTTTCTTATCGTGAAAATACCCGTTAAGGATCATGTCTTCTCCCAATTGTGCGAAGGAAGAGTATGCATAATTTTGTTTCAGGAGTTGCCGTTTTGTAATGGAATTCTTCAATCCCCCCGGGAGAATATGATAAAATATTTCTTTCAGCTTCATACTGGAATAATAATCATATTTAATGCCGCCTGGCCGGACAAGTAATTTCATTCGTTCTTATCAATCTTTTGCCCGGACCCGGTGGGGAACTTATATCACTATTTTCTCCATCCTCCCCAACCATCCTTCATCAACTGTTGCTCCCAATCCAACGGTCTCCGGAACTTTCACTTCTCCATTCTTTTCATATACGATACCGCCGGTCACAGGATCTTCACGGAACATCAATGCCGTATCAAAATCATAATGTTCAATGATGGGACTGCAAAGTGCAAAATGTGCAAAGGCTGTCATGGCTAATCTTGATTCTACAAAAGCGCCGATTTGCAAATGGATATTGGCCGCTTCCGCCAACCTGACCATCTTTAATGCTTTAAAGATGCCCCCGGATTTTCCCAGCTTGATATTGAAATAATCGCAGGCATCCAGTTCGATCAGCCTTTCCGCATCATGCTCATCACCGCAGCATTCATCCGCCATGATGGGAATGGGACTGTTCTTTCTCACTTTTTTCAGTTTCATAAATTTCCAGCGGGCAATGGGCTCTTCGCAATGCTGGATATCAAATTCAGCAAGGGCATTTAATGTTTCGATCGCTTCCTTTACTTTCCATCCCTGGTTGGCATCGATTCGTAAAGGGATCTCATTGCCCACGGCTGCACGGATCGCTCTTATTCTTTCCACGTCTTTTTTTCCATCAAGCCCCAGTTTTATTTTAATGGCCGGGTAACCTTCATTTTTTATTTTTAATGCATCGGCTGCCATCTTTTGCGGGTCGCCAATGCTGACTGTATAATCTGTGATGATCGTTTTATTATTTTCTCCCCCGATAAATTTATACAGGGGAACCCCGGCATGCTGCGAAGCAATATCATAGAGGGCCATATCAAAGGCGCTCTTGATACTCGTATTGCCGTAAATGATCTTATCCATCAGCAAAATGCAGTCTTCGGTCTGCAATGCATCCTTTCCCTTCAACGCCCTGGCAAAATATTGACCCACGATCATGCAGGTATCCGTGCTTTCCCCGTTGATGGGCATATAGGGGCTGCATTCACCAAAACCAATAAGACCCTGGTCGGTAAAAATTTTCACCAGCACATTATCGGCGCTGAGTTCAGTTCCGAGAGAAGTGATAAAGGGCTCTTTCAGGGGAATGGAGAGTTTATATAACTCCACTTTTTCAATGATCATGGTATTGTTCATAAGTTTAATAAAGATAAAAGCTTCATGCTGCCCGGTGAAACCAATTTTAGCATGATTTATGTATATTACTGTCCATGACAGTTAAAAACCGGGTATCCGGGCCAATTATCATGAAAAAAATTCTTAGAGGCTGTATTTTTATGATTATGCTGGCCTCCTGTAAAAAAGAAGTGACATCGTTACCGGGCGCCACCCAAACCGGGGCCAATACATTTGGAGCTAAGGTAAACGGCGTTTTATGGGCACCGCAGGGTTTCGGGCCTTTCCCGGCTCATGATATCCTTGAGGCAAGGATGTCGGGGCGGGATATCACCATCAATGCCCGGAATTTTTCGGCATCGCCCAATGAAACAGAATTTCAGCTCACCATTTTTAATGTTACCGCCCCCGGGACCTACCTGCTCAATACAAATGTTGTTCATCCCAACGGAGCTGCCAGTTACGGGTATTATGTAAAAAGAAATATCACCCCGCAAAATGAGTGGCTTACTTCTTCCACATACACCGGGACAGTAACCATTACAAGGATCGATGCAGTCAATATGATCGTGTCGGGTAATTTTGAATTTGATGCGGGTAGTATTTATAATTCAGAGGTACTGCATGTAAGAGAAGGAAGGTTTGATGTTAAGATACAGTAAGGATTGTTTGATTGCTTGATTGTTTGATTGTTTGATTGTTATGGGGCAACAATCTAACAATTTAACCATCTAACAATCAAACCATCCAACCATCAAACATATGGTTCAGGCAGTATTCAAAACAAAATACGAATACCCGCATTGATCATTCCCACCAGCGGTGCATTATCATTGATAAAAATATATTTGCTCGGGTAATCCGTAGTGGGTATCCAGGCCCGGCCTTCCGCGTATAAAAAAATATCGGCTCCCATCGGAATTTCCCAGCCCAGGCCCAGGTCCAGGGTCAGTCTTTTAAAGTTTGCTTTACCAACCCTGACCGGAACTTTATAAACCGTTGTATCCATATAAACAGAATGCGTGTTATCTACCCGGCCCAGTATTAAACCAAACCCGGCATAGGCATACAGGCTCCATCCTTCTTCTATGTCAAATTTTCCTTTCAGGTATTTTTTCCACCCGATGGAAACCTGTTTAAAACGCATCAATGCATTATTTACATAATTGATCTGCTGCGGAACTGTAACGGCTGATTTGGCCGTGGCGGTTACATTATTATTGAATTTGCCATTGGTATAATAAGAAATCCAGGCATAAGCCCCGTCCTGGGGTGTAAAATGAAATTGTGCCTGGATGGTATGACCGCCGGCCCAGAATTGCTGTCCCTTTTTAAAACTCCGCTGCAGGCCCAGGTCGGTGGCGATGCTGAATTGGGTGGACTGGCCAAAACAGGTAACCACAAAACAAAAAAGAAAGATGTGTATAATGATCCGCTTTTTCAAAAAATTAAATTGGTATGCAATGTTACTGAATTAACTGTTTGTTTCCTGCAGAATTACTACAGCAAGCATTGAGTTATGTTTTTAAAACTCTGCGAATGCTCTTTTTCTCCCGTTCTCTGCGGTGAAAAAAATTTACCGCGGAGAACAGGAGTTCGCTGAGTTTTCGCAGAGTTCATAACCACAAAAACAAAAAGCCATCTCAGGTATTGAAGATGGCTTTTTTTAAAAAATATTTCTTTCTATTTCATCAGCTTCAGCTCTTTAATAATATTAGATCCGCCCCCGAGTTTATCAATGCACCAGAGCACATAGCGGATATCCACGCAAATACAGCGGTTGACCTTTACATCATAAGCAATCTGGCTTTTAATATCTTCTGAATTACCATCAAAGGCAAGTCCTACCAGTTCCCCTTTTCCATTCAGAACCGGGGAGCCCGAATTTCCTCCTGTGATATCGCAGGTATTCAGAAAACAAACGACCATATCCTTTTTTACGGGATCGGCATAGGGACCAAAATCTTTTTTGCGAAACATCTCCAGCGCTTTGGATGGCAGGCCGAATTCTTCATCGCCGTTTTTATATTTCTCAAGGATGCCGCTGGCTGTGGTGAACCAATCATATCGTACCGCATCCCTCGGAACATACGGGGCTACTTTTCCAAATGTAAACCGCATGGTACTGTTGGCGTCCGGGTAATATTCAATCTTTCCCTTATTCATTTCCATCAGGGCTTTCATATAGACCCTGCCCAGATCGGCATTTTTGTTATTATATACCGTTCGTTTTGGTTCATAGTTGTTGTTCCAGTTGTTCATAAATGCTTTTGCATGCTGGTATGCCATGTCATTATTAAGTGCGGAAAGAACCGGGTTGCTCATGAAAGCGGCCCATTTTTCCCCGTTCAGCAATAAAGACCCGGCATAAAGATCTTCCGCATATTTTGCCCATGTATTGTCGTTGCTGAGATCGCCATATTGGGTTTGTATTTTTTCAAAGAAACCCTGGGGATGCTGGCTTTTATCAATTTCATTATAATAAAGTTTTGTGATCGCAGCCAGGATATGCTGATCCGCTTCTTTTACAAACCGGTCTGAGGCCCCTCTGACTGTTTCATCAATCCCTTTGAGCATATTGGCCAATTTGACTTTATCGACACCGGCTTTTTTCAGTTCGTTTTCCACCTGGATCAATTGGGAACTCCAGGATACCAGGTTGCTGCCCAGAACGCCCTGGCCGATAAACTGGCGGTGCTTTTCATAAGGTTTCCATGCTTCAATATTTTTCTCATATTCCGATAACAGGTTTTCATATTCCGGTTTTCCTGTGGCCCAGGCCTGGAATTTTTCTTCGCTTGCTTTCTTCAGACCTACAATATTTTTTTGTTTCAGTTGTTTTCCTTCCAGGTCGTAAAATTTCCAGTAGTTGGCCAGCCCGACATATTCGGAAGCCAGTTTGAGACGGGTAGCCGTGTTTTTATCCATTTCAGCCTTCATAAGTTTCAGGCGTATATCACGGCATTTTACAAAATTGGGGTCAAAATAATCCTGCTGGAGTTCTACACTATAACTGACATCATAGCGGTTGGTTCTTCCGGGATAACCTAAAATCATATTATAATCACCTTCTTTAACACCCTTTACTGAAACGGGAAGAAAATGTTTAGGTTTCAGGGGCACATTATCCGCGTTATAAGTGGAGGGCTTTCCGTCTTTGGAAGCATATACCCTGAACACGGAAAAGTCACCGGTATGCCTGGGCCATTCCCAATTATCAGTCTCCCCGCCAAATTTACCAACCAGTTCAGGCGGGCATCCTACGAAACGGACATCACTATAACGCTCGTATACAAAAAGCAGGTACTGGTTTCCTTTAAAGAAATTGCCGATCCTTGCTTCCAGGAAATTGGCTTTATCTGAATATTTGGCAATAAGCGCAGCTGAAATTTCACCATATTTTGTAGTCCTGTCAGCACCCGTAAGATTGCCCAGCGATTCCAATACTTCTTTTGTTACATCCACAACATTTTTCAGAAACTGCACCGTGAGACCCTGGGTTGGAAATTCGCTTTCCGCATTGGGAGCGTAATAACCGTCTTTCAGGTAATTTCTTTCAACCGTGCTCAGTTTATTGATTGCATCATAACCACAATGGTGGTTGGTGAAAATAAGTCCTTTGTCACTTACAATTTCTCCCGTACATCCGCCACCGAAAATAACGATCGCATCTTTGATGGAAGATCTATTGAGACTGAATATTTGTTCTTTGGTCAGCTTGCAGCCCTTCTTCACCATGTCATCATAGGTTTTTTGTCCAAGGAATAAAGAAAGCCACATGCCTTCATCGGCAAAGGATCTGAATAACAGGCTAATGACCAGGATCATGGTCAGGAAAAATTTCTTCATAATTCAAAATTTAGGCGGCAAACCTACGGAAAAATGGTTTGCCGGAAACTGACATTCATTTGAATTCACTAATTTCAATTTTATTCATTGCTTATGAGATACAACACTGCTTTATTGTTCCTGTTCATCGCAACAATTTTTTTTATTCATTCCTGCAGTAAAAATACAGGGACCACCCCGCCACCACCTCCGCCGGCTCCGACTGTTCCGGGTTGTGCCAGTAATTCGGCTCCGGTAAACGGTAGTTTTTTTACCAGTGCCACCGCTACGATCAATTTTTCCTGGTCGGCAGTATCCGGTGCCACGGGATATGATTTTTACCTGGGTACATCCCCGTCCTCAGCCTCGTTGCTTGCTTCCAATATAACCGGGACCAGTTATTCTTTACCGAATCCTGTTACGGTATCATCACAAACCTATTATTGGTATGTGGTGCCGAGAAATTCAACCGGGGCCTCCACGGGTTGCGGCAGTACGGCTACACGTTTCACTTTTGCCGTTATCCAGGATCCTGCACCGTTTGGTTATTATGTGGTCGGTTATTTTCCTTCTTACAGAAATCTTACGGAAGTGCCGGATATCAAATTCAGGATGACGAATTGCGTGGTATATGCGTTTTACAGTGTGAATGGTTCGGGTACGTTATCGCCTCCTGCATCACCAACGGCTTCATTGACTGCAGTGCGTGACAAAGCAAGAACCAATGGTTCAAAAGTATTTATCGGGATCAATGACGGCACGGCCGGTAATTTTAAAAATATGGCGGCCACCGCAACAGGCCGCAACAATTTTATAAGAGATGTGATGAATACGGTCAGGGCGAATAACCTGGATGGGGTGGACATTGACTGGGAATTTCCCACCACAACCGACGGCACCGATGCCACATTCACTTTACTGATGAAAGAATTATCCGATTCACTTCACCGCGACGGCCGTTATTATTTATCGGCAGCAATAACGGCAGGGAAATATGCGGGAGGTATACGGGATGCCATAAGAAATGAAATTTTTCCTTACGTTGATTTTTTTAATGTGATGGCTTATGATGATTTCAGCACGACCGTTCCTTACAGGCATCACAGTGATTATACTTTAGCAACCGTTTGCCTGAACTACTGGCTGAATACAAGAGGAATGCCTGCGGCAAAATGTGTACTGGGTTTGCCGGCTTACGGAAGGCCATCAGGCATCACACAAACAAATACAGTTTTGACTTATAAATCTATTCTTGCACAGGGAGGTAACCCGCAACTGGATTCAGCGATCGTAACCGCAGGCGGGTTTACCAACTACACCATTTATTATAACGGCCAGTACACCGTAAAAAGAAAAGCCATACTGGCCAAACAAATTGCCAATGGAGTGATGATGTGGGAGAAATGGCAGGATGCCATTGACGGAACTTCATTATTGAAAGCAGCCTGCGATACGGTGGGCAGGAGTTATTAAGCAGGCAGAATCAGCCCTTCATAACATCCCTTTTTCATAACCAAGTTTTAATGCCTTGGCCCGGCTGTTGACATGCAGTTTTTGATACACATTAATCACATGTTTTTTTGCGGTATTGACACTTATATTCAGCTGCAGGCCGATCTCCTTGTATCCTAATCCGTTTGCCAGCAGCTTCAGTATTTCTTTTTCTCTTTCACTCAGCTGAAAAAAATCCGCTTTATTCTCTGTTTTTACCGGGTTAAGCTGAAGTTCATTTTTTTGTACCAACTGAAGAATTTTATACGCGATGCCCGGGGAAATAGGTCCGGCACCACTTTCATACGTTTGCCAGAGGGTATCAGCGATATTTTCGGCCGATTCATCCTTTAATAAATATCCTGAAGCACCCGCTTTAATAGCTTTGAATATTTTTTCATCGTCGTCAAAGATGGTGAGCACCACGAATTTTATCTGCGGATAAAGGGAAGAACCTGCTGCAATGGCTGCGACGCCATCCATGCCCGGCATTTCCAGGTCCATCAATACAAGATCCGGGCGGTCGTCGTCTTTGGCCCTTGCCATTTTATCCAGGAAATCATTTCCATCCGTGGCAACCAGGCAAACATTAAAATGCCCGTGACGCTGAAGTTTTTCTTTCAGTATGTTTCTGTTGCTGGCCTTATCTTCTGCTATCGCAATTTTAACGGACATGATTTTACAAAGAAACTCTTTTTTAAAATGCAGCCAATACTCCAAATGGATAAACAAATAATATTACCCGGTCAGACTTGTATACTTACCCGGGTTCCTTTCCCCGCCTGTGATTCGAGGTCAAAGATTAGCCCGGATTCCGCCGCCCTTTGCCTCATATTCTGAAGCCCGTTACCTTCACTGGCATGGATAATCGCGGGGTAATCAAATCCTTTCCCGTTATCCGTGATGGTAAATAACATACTATTCTCCTGCGGGGATTTTGAACAAATGATCTCGGTACAACCGGAATGTTTTACAGCGTTGTTTACCGCTTCCTGCATGATTCGGATCAGGTTAAAGGCCTTGTTGTACTTAAGCTGGATCTCCGGGCTTTCCTTTTCTTCGATCCTGAACAATATTTGTTTATACGTGTTTTGCAGTTTTGTGATGAAATTTTTTGCCCGGGTCCATACATCTGCCGTATTGATATGTTCCTGTTTCAATGTCCAGACGGTTTCCCGCAGGGATTGCAGCATATCTCCTGTAGTATCCTGTAATCTTTTTTTTATTAGATGTAACTCTTCGGAGGTATTCACTTCATCGAGACGGGATGCGTCATACATCAGCATATTTGCGCTCGTGCCCATGTCATCATGCAATTCGCGGGAAATCCTTTCCCGTTCATGCTGGAGTTCCTGTTCCAGCTGAAGAGCCTGGATCTTCTTCTGGTATTTCCGGCTATTGTATTGCTGAACAGTAATGGCAATAATGCTTACCATCGAAAGGATGGCGGCAATCCGGAACCACCAGGTTTTCCACCAGGGAGGATAAATGATGATCAGGAATTTTTTTGTGAAAAAGATTTCTGTAGAAAGAACCGGGCTGCACCTCACTTCAAAAGTATATGACCCCGGTTCCAGGGTGAAATTGATACCCAGCGGGTGTAAAGTGGTTTGCCAGGTATTTTCAAAACCAAGCAGCCTGTAATGGTAAATATATTCGGTTGCATCCAGGAGACCTAAGCTGACCAGGTCGATCCGCAAATGGTTCTGGTTATGTTTCAGCCGGATGGTATCTCCCATCCAGGTGCCGGCTGAGGAGTTAAACAGAGAATCATTTACCACCAGTCGGGCAAGATGAATAGTCGGGGTATCATGGATCACAGAAAGTGACCCGGGATAAAAAGCAGAGATCCCGTTTATACCGCCAAAAAAATACTTTCCTGTGTTGGTTTTAATGGCTGCGCCGGTATTAAACTCATCGTCCTGCAGGCCGGTTTCTTTTGTAAAATTTTTGATAATACCATCCAGGGAAATAAAAGAAAGGCCAAGATTACTCCCTGCATATACGGAAGTTTCTTCGTTAACAGGGAGAATACTGTATATGCAATCATTAAGGAGGCCGTCTTCCCGGGTGAATTTTTTTAACAGGACCCCTTTGGAATTGAATACATACAAGCCTTTATCTGCACCAACCCAAATATTATGCTTGAAATCTTCTGCCAAGCTTCTTACCAGATAATTGCCGGGAACCGGTATAGATAGCAGTTGTTTATCACGGGTCAGCCTGTAGAGCATCCCGGTGAGTGTTCCTACCCAAAGAGTTTCATCTGAGGTATACAAAAAACAATCTATAGTATTGTTAGTTCCGGTTGGCAGCACAGGCTGCGCATGGATTAAACGGTCCCCCGCAAAATGACACCAGAAAATATTGGCCGCTGTTGCAATAATTATGATACTATCGTTGATCCGCCGGAGATTATTACTGAAATTCACCTGGGTTGGGCGGAAAGCGGTATCGATATGTGGGGGGATCGGGAGCGGGCTCAATCTTTTTGAAGAAAGTTCAAGGATATACCAGCCTCTCCCGAGCGTGATCAGTAAATATTTGTCATTTGCCAGCTTTTCAATTCCTATAATATCTATAATTTTTGCTGTAATCAGCGATCGTTCCCATAAAGCGTTGGCCGATGTATCGTACAACTGGACACCGCCGTTAAAACAGCCGGCAAGCAATAACTTTTTGTCATCATCATAATAGATCGTCCGGACAAAATTATTTTTTTCATTGGGATATTTATATTGTTCAAAAGGCATTTCCACATTCTGGATACGTTTCACATCGTTATTGGTCAATAGCCATATCCGCCTGAATTTATCGCAGTAGATCTTCAGGATATACCCGGTCTGCAGAACCGGGTTTTTTTGCGGATCAGAAATTTCAACATGGAGATTTTTTCCCGTATCAAACTCATATAAATGGCCGTTGATACTGACCAGGAGCTGGTTATTTTCAGTAAACAACAGGCATCCCGTCAGTACATTCTCGGACAAAATATCACTGACCGGGATGCTTTTACCGGTGACGCCGGTGATAAAGTTCATACTGAAAAGCCTCTGGTCAGAAAGAATGAAAATATTGTCACCGTTGCAGGCTATGCTTAAAATATTCTTATCCATGCCATCCAGAACGGAAATTTTCTCACTGTCGGTATTGATAGAAAGGATCTTGCCCACGCTGTTAATAATAAAAATATATTTATCATACACGACAATATTGTTCGGCGTGAACGCCGTTGTATTGGTAAGCAGATAGCGCTGGGAGTTTATGATCTTGTTTGCAAGCGTGGCATTCACAAAGGAGAATTGTTTAACCAGCTTTCCCTGTTTATTGTAGATAACGACCCCTTCCCCTTCCTGCATACACCAGATCCCGGCGGGTGTTTCTTTGAGGGGTACAATATTAAACTGTGTATTAGTTTCCGGGCGGTTAAAAATAACCTGCCTGAATGAATTGGACCGGGAATCATATTCCAGTACACCTTCTTTGATACTGATCCAGATCATCCCATTTTCAAGCTTAAAAAAATAAACCGGGTAATTGATCCTGAACGTGTCCTTACCGGCTACCGGGGTGATGGTTACCAAATTGTAACCATTATAACGCTGAAGACCTGTGATGGTGGAGACCCAGGTAAAACCCAACGGGTCTGTGATGATGTTATTGGTTGAGTTATTAAGCAACCCGTCTTTCAGAGTGATCGTTTTTAAAGGGTATCTTTTGGAGGGATGGCTTTTTACCTGTGCCGCGGAAAAAAAAGCAACGCACATAAATACACCCTGTATAATTAAAATGCGGAAATGCTTCATACTTGAATTTATTCCCTTCTAAAAGTAGCAAACTCTGGCAGATTTTCTTTGCCGGACACCCGGTCTATTATCCAAATGGATTATTGGCCGAACTCGAAAACTAAGGTTTATTTGTTAAAGTCCTTCCCCGATGATATACCATACGTTTTCTTGTCCATTTATTCTATGCTGATTCCTGAAGTGAATTTGTAATGACGGGGTTCAATAATGTAAAATGAAATTCGCATTTTTCCTGTTCATATGGTTTACCTATGGCCTGTTTTCCGCAACAGCCCAGCCCCAAAAAGGCATGCCCGGAAACAGGCAGGACGGTTATTACATCAACAACAGGTTTGTTTCCCTGCAAGGCAGAGCGGTACAGCACCCGCAAAACGGGCATACCAACCGCGGTCCGCAAGTGATAGAGACTTCCTGTGACTCGATAAGGCTAACAAGGCAGTCGCAGATTGACAGCTTCACCTACAATTACCCCGGCTGTACGGTTGCCCGGAAGATCATCATTGATGGAACCGGTGCCTCCCCGGCCATCACGAGATTGGATTCATTAAAATACATCACGATTATTACAGACACATTTTCTGTTAAGCATACTTCCGTGACCGGTTTATCTTCCTTGCTTTCACTGGTGCAGGTCGGGGGAACGCTCGACATCCGGTATAATCCTTCCCTGACCGGCGTGGGGTTGAATAATCTCACCAAACTCGGCGGGCTTTACCTGCATGATCTGCCTTTATTGACCAGCCTGGCGGGTATCAGTAATAATATTGACAGCATCGGGGGTCACATTCATATTGACAGTACCGGGTTGACCAGTCTTTCAGGATTGAATGGTATTACATATGTTAACGGGGATGTCGGCATTGCTCATACACCTATTACCAGTTTAAGTGATCTGAATACACTTCAAAATATTCATTATCTCAAGCTGGAATCCGATACGCTGATGACCAGTATTGGAATCACCAATCTGGATTCATGCTGGGGTTTCTTATTTTCAAGTCTTCCCCATATTACCAGTCTCGGCAACCTGACATACAACCTCTCGAATAAGCATATTGGTACATTCTGGTTTGTCAGCATGCCGGCTTTGACCAGTTTATCAGGTATGGATAGTATTTATGGGGCTTCGAATTTTTATATCTGGTCTGTTCCGCTTTTAACTTCGCTGCAGGGACTACATCACCTCAGCGGAAACAGTTATGGAATCAGTTTGTGGGGTGATAATAACCTGTCCAACATTACGGCCCTGGGTAATATTACAAATATCGTGGATGGCGGAATTTCCATTTCAAACCTGGGCGCGCTTACCAATTTGTCCGGCCTGGGAAATATCACCACTATCGATAACGGGCTACAAATTGATAATAATTCGCAGATAACAACCCTGGCGCATTTAAATCCAGGGCTGGTCATTCATAGTATTTTCGGCGATTCGCTGCGGATATTTGATAACCCCCTGTTGCCTGTCTGCTCGGTACCGGCTATTTGTAATTATTTGACCAGTCATATCGCCGGCGCTGAGATCCATGACAATGCCCCGGGCTGCAACGATACCACCGAAATCCTTGCATCCTGCGGCGGCCTCAACTGCACCACGCAAAACCTAAAAACCTGGAACGGGAGTTTCAGTATATGGTGGAATGACAGCACCAACTGGACACCTGTTGGAGTTCCCCAGCCCTGCGATTCTGTGCTGATCCCTTCCGGGCTGACTAGATATCCAAAATTATCGAGTGTACAAACTGTTTCAGGTCTGAGGATGCAGTTCGGTTCATCACTGGATCAAAATGGTCATAACCTTAATGTTTATGGCAATGTGGTACTGGATACCGCAACGGTCGGAGGCAGTCCGGGTATTTTATTTATTAAACAATCACATGCGGTTATTGATTTTGAGGGTGCGATGGTATTTACCTCCGTTGATATTCAGCAATACAGAGGTTCCCTGACCTTTTTAGGTTGTTTATTTAACGAAAATGTTTCGGTTACAGACCTGCCGTCGAGGACGGGTGAAAATCATGTTTCGGGAAATGTTTTTAATAATAATTTTTCCATTACCACAAATGCAACAAATGCCGGCGCCCTAACTTTTTTTGAAGATACCGATGAAGATTATTTTTTTGGGGATGTCACGTTTACCGTTAATACACCGGTTGGTTTGAGTATCGGGGCCAACCCTCTGCATGCGGGCGGCAATTTCACGGTCAACAGCAATTTTTCATCTACTCCTGATATCAGTAATGGTTCGGTTTACTTTATAAGCGGAAACAACAATGACATCCATGTTAGCAAGACGGGAACATCACGATTAACAATAGGGTATATTTATACTGACAAATTGGGCGGCACGATCACACTGGATCAGCCTCTTTACGTGAATCATAATGTTCAGTTTTACGGGGGGATCATTCACAGCGACAGCAGTAAGCTCCTTGTATTTAAAGACGGGGCCACTATCAACCAGTATTCTTCAGCAAGTTATGTTGATGGCCCTGTTCGGAAAATAGGCAGTCAGGCATTCCGGTTTCCCGTTGGCGACAGTATTTATCAGGGTGTTTGTGAAATATCAGCTCCTCAAAACCCGGCTGATACGGTTACCGCACAATATTTCAAAAGAAACCCTCACCAGGCAGGGTATGATACTTCGCAGCATGCTTCCACGTTAATCAGTGTTTCAGGAAATGAATACTGGAAACTAACCTATTCCGAAGGTCCCGGGGGCAATAACCCCACCACTCCGTCACAACTGAGAGTGACTTTAAGTTACGACTCCCAACGCAGCGGACCGCTATCATCCATTTATAAATTACGGGTAGCCAAATGGAATGGCTCCCAATGGCTCAATGAAGGGGCATCTGTGATTAGCGGGAATACCTCACAGGCTTTTGTAACCTCGCTGAGCCCGAATACCATTGGCGGGATCTATACATTGGGTTTTGCTCCCCTGCGTATTCCGGTCATCACCATCAATCCAAATGATACGACCGGGTGTGCCGGCGTTCCCCCGGTCAGGATACATTATACACTTGATACGCTGATGATGTCGAATAACATCATGCGCCTGCAACTTTCCGACTCATCGGGAAGTTTTTCCTCTCCCTACCTGATGGGACAGATCGCTTCCAATCATTCGGATTCATTGTTTGGAAATATTCCGGTTTTGTCTCCTTACGGGGAACATTATAAGATACGTATCGTAGGGGATAACCCTCCCGACACCAGCCTGGCCCGTACTTTTAAAGTATATCCCTACCCGTCTTCCAACCTGACAATTCACGGATCATCGACCGCCTGCATCGGCGGAGGTATATATAAGTACAATGTAACACCGGTATCCCAGGGCATTACGTACAACTGGACCCTGAGTGAAGGGGGGTCATTTACTACGAACAGGGATACGATCTATGTTACATGGACCACCCCGGGAGTTCATTCCCTGACGGTGACCAATTCCAATCCCTGTATAACTACCGGGCTTGCAATTTTCAATGTAACCGTGAACCTTCCGCCTCCAACGGCAACGCCTACCCTAAATAATAACGGGCGCTGGTTGTTTTCATCCATCCCTGCTGCCAACCAGAATTCGCTGGGTTATCACTGGTACCGGAATGATACACTGATCAGCGGCGCCAATAATTCATCCTACTATGCGGTCGCTGCGGGATCATTCAGGGTAAAATATTATAATCTCTGCGGGGAAAGCCCGGCCTCCAACAGCATTTCATTTGCGGCCGCATCCATTCCGCAAACAATCAGCTTCCCGGCGATACCTAATAAAGTATATGGTGATACTGCATTTGTTCCCTATGCTACGGCTTCATCGGGATTACCCGTTTTCTTTACACTGGTCAGCGGACCGGCAAGCATCAACCCGGTTACCAATTACCTGACGATACTCGGTACAGGAAATGTTACTGTGAAGGCAACGCAACAGGGAAATATTGTATACGATACGGCAGCGCCGGTCACCCGTACATTTACCGTGAACAAAGCGCCGCAGACAATTACATTCCCTGTCATCAGTGATAAGGATATTTCGGCTTCTGCATCATTTACTCTAAATGCCACGGCTAGTTCAGGATTGCCCGTTGCATTTGCATACGTTTCGGGTCCTGCAACCGTAAGCGGAAACACGGTGACGCTAACCGGGCTGGGCACAGTTACCATCCGGGCATCACAAAACGGGGACACAAATTATCTCGCTGCGCCCAATGTCGACAGGAGTTTCTGTGTTCGGGTATCCGCATTGAATCCTATCGTCGGACCCAATAGTATCTGCCCGGGTGTGAATGCTACCTATTCCGTTAATAATATTTCCGGAGCAACATATACCTGGAGAATTGCAGGAGGAGCTACGTTGCCTTCCACCACCAATACCGTAACCACGGTTTGGCCGACACCGGGAAATTATACATTGATCGTACAGGCAGCGGGCAGCTGCGGTTCGCCGAGCAATAATGATTCCCTGGCCATCACTGCCGTTACATCCGCGCAGCCGGATTCTGTCCACGGGATGTTGCCGGCTGACGGGGCGATCAACCAGCAATTACCATTGGCATTGTCTTGGATTCCGGCCAATCCCAACCTGAATTATACTTTTGACATCTATCTCTGGCGGGCCGATACAGCACAACCGGCCACACCTTATGCTTCAAATATCCATTCGGTTAATTATACTATTCCCGTCAGTGCTAATCTTATTTATAACCATGCCTATAAATGGATGGTGGTCGCTCACAATGGCTCCTGCACTCAAATCAATACCGGCCCCGTCCAGCAATTCAGTTTGATCCCGCTGTCGGATCTTCAGCCCATCAATGTACAGGCGCCGGCCACTGCTTTTTCCGGGCAAACGATAACCATTAACTGGACCGTGAAGAACAATGGCCCGGGCAGTACCGGCAATAAAACCTGGACGGATGCCGTCTTTTTCTCCTTCGACAGTTTACCCAATTTCACGATTTCACCTGAAACGAACCCGGCTGCATGGAACCAGCTACAATTTCCAATCCGTCCGTTATTGGTGGGGACAAAACCAAATGTCAGTGTATTGGACAGCGGGCAGCAATACAGCAATTCCATCAACTTTACATTACCCCTGCATTATGGCGTGCCCTTGTATGTATATGTGATTGCAAATTATCCCGGAGGCTATAACGCGCCCCTGCAAAGCACTTATGCCAATGATACCGCCCGGGCGCCTCAGCCGGCCAATGTGATTCTTTCACCACAACCTGATCTGCGGGCGGATACGGTCTTTACTCCGGCCAGCACCTTTACAGGCAGTACGATCAATCTCACGTATAAAGTGAAAAATTACGGCGTGCTGACACCGGCCGGAAGCAACTGGTATGATAAAATGTATATATCGGCCAGCCCGTTCTTCAGTGTAAATAATTCGATCCAGCTTAAGTTCCCGAAATCAAACGGCTCCTATTATTTTAATGCCCCGGATGCACAGGTGTTCAGGAATTCGCAGCTCCAGCATGACAGTTCTTATACGATAAACAACCCGGTGGTCATACCTAATTTCTTAACGCCCGGCACCTATTATATCTATGTATTCACCAATGCAACCAACAGCCTGTATGAGGGACCCAGTACCAACAATAACGTAAACTTTAACCTGATACAGGTGTTCCTGACCCCCACGCCGGTACTGACCGTTTCCAGTCTGACCGTCCCCGTTATGACCGCGAGCACCACGCAAACCATCGGGATCAACTGGAATATAAAGAACACCGGGTTTCATGACAATATTGAAAAGAATAAGGGTCATTATGGTGCGGCCGGAGGAACATGTACGTATCCCATCATTGTCTGTGATCCGAACGGCCAGAATTGCTATGTGTCCGGGTATGCGCAGGGCATTATCCTGGCGGACAGCCTGGGCTGGGGTTCCAGTTACTGGAAAGATAAAGTGTACCTGAGCCGTGATTCAGTTTCTCTGAATATCAATAATGCTGTCTTCCTCGGACCTTATTTACACGGGGGCGACAGGATCGCTGCCATGAATGCCGGGTATTTCAGTGATATTATGCCTTCGCCTTTCGGGCTTTGCCAGCCGGAATCCTATAATCCCGGTACCGCAAGCATCAACGTGCAAAACGTCATCACCCCGGGGAGGGACTTTCCCTCCAGTCTCAGCTTTACCGTCCCGGACACTCTCACGCAGGGCAATTATTACGTGTATGTATATGCGAATCCTGAACATGAGGTCTTTGAATACCCCGGGGTGCCGCAAATCAGGAGAAGCGCGCTGCCCGTTGCCGTTCAGCGCCCGGATGCCGTAGTCAGTTCCATTTCCGCCCCGGGCGCGGCCACCGGCGGCCATCCCATCGGGATAACCTTTACCGTCACGAATAACGGGCCCGGCACGGTATTTAATCATGTACGAAATGATAAAGTGTATGTCAGCAGTTCGGCCGTATTTGACAACTCGGCCCAGGCGATCGCCACATTTACTTATACAGAAAATTTACCGGTAGGCACCGGTATCCAGCATACGGTCAATTATACATTCCCGCCGGCCACTTCGGGTACCCGTTATATTTATGTGCAAACGAATTATGACAGCAGTTTTAAAGAAACCAATCTGAATAATAATGTCAGCACCGGGGCGGCCGTATCCGTCGCGCCGGGAAGCCCTGCCGACCTGGTCGTATCGAATATTACATTGGCCGATACGGTATTCACAGTGTTTGCGCAACCGTTTAAATATACCGTAACGAATAATGGCCCGGATACAGCCAGTGGTAGCTGGATCGACAGCGTATTCATCAGTTGCAGCCCTGCGTTCAACCCGTCAACAGCATTTTTTATTACCCGCCGGAATCAAAGTCATGTACTGCCATCGGGCAGCAATTATTCCGATTCTTTTACTATCGCAATGAACTATTCGTTTTATATCAATGGTTGTTTCCCGCTGGCCCGGGATGCCAATGCCTATTTCTTTGTAAAGACAAATGCCAATGCCGCGGTATATGAAGGATCCAATACCGGGAATAATATAACGGGAAGTGGTTTAAGGGATTTAAGAAATCCTTTCCCGGATCATTCTGTAACGTCTGTCAGCGGTGCTGACAGCGCCACGGTAGGACGTCCTTATTCCGTATCCTGGACTGTCAGGAACCTGGGGTATAACCCCGGCCCGGGTTATTATTACGGATGGTCGGATAATTTTTATTTTTCACCCGATTCAGTTTATAATGCGAATGCCGTATTTGTTTTTGGCTTTGGGAAATTCAATCCGTTAAATACGAACCAGGCTTATACCGATTCAAGGACTTCTCCCATACCTGTGCTGCCAACCGGAGACTATTATGTCATGGCATATACCAACCCGAATAATAACTTTTTTGAAAGCAATCATGCCAACAACGTTAACCTGGTTCGCAATGGTTCCGGTGCCGCGAAAAGAATTCATGTTACGCAGCCCTTATTGCCGGATCTTACTGACAGCATCGTTTACGCGAACAGTTCAGTTGCAATCGGGCAGCCGCTGACGGTAACGCATCGCGTAACCAACAAAGGATCCGGCAGTACCTACCCCGGCAACTGGGTGGATAATATCTGGTTATCGGCCGATTTTAACCCGGGGAACGGGAACGACCTTTTGCTCTACCAGAAAATACATAACGGCAATTTATCGCCCAATCAATATTATGTTGATACCATCACCACCATCCCGGTTCCGCCCGGTTATTTGGCCGGCAACTATATCATCATTGCCCAAACCAATGCCAACGGCAATAACGTGGAAAGCAACACCACCAATAATCTTTCGTTCAGCTACCTGAATGTATTTAACCCCCCACCGGTTGATCTGCAGGTTGAAAATATCCTGAAGCCTGATTCCGTTTACCTGGGATACACGATCGACACCACGAAATGGACGGTATTTAATCATTCACCCAATACAGCCAGCGGGGTGACCCGGGATGGAATTTATCTTTCCCGCAATACCGTGCTGGATTCAACGGCCGTCCTGATCGGTATCAGGAATAAAAACATCAATATGGGCCCGTTGTCAAGAGATACGATCACGTATAATCCCCTGGCAACCGGTGTTACGGAAGGAAATTATAACCTGCTGGTCAAGACAGACCTGATCAACAATATTGTAGAAACCGATGAAAATAACAACACCAATATTTCCGCCACCCCGATCTATGTGAAGGTAAAACCGCTGCCGCTGAATGTGCTGACCGCTTCCACGCTTCAGTTGATTCCCCGTTATTTCAGGTTACGGGTACCTGATTCGCTGATCGGTTCCACTATTCTGGTCACATTGAAGAGCAATGATTCCCTGCTTGTCAATAACCAGCTCTATATCGGCAGGGGATATATTCCTTCGGCCGCCCATTTTGATTATGCTTACAGCACACCCAATTACGGCAACCAGCAGATCATTATGTCATCTGTTACCGATACGGTGTATTATATAACCGTTAATTGCACCACCGGTAATTCTCCGTTACAGAACATTACACTGAAGGCCGAAGTACTTCCGTTCGCCATCGTATCGGTGGATGCCAATTCCGGAGGCAACAGCGGCAATGTAACGATCCGGATCACGGGTTCACTGTTCACCAATAATATGGTGGCCCGGCTGACCAGGACCGGCACAACAATCTATTCATCTGCGGTTTATTACTCGAACAGCACCATGGTGTTTGCCACTTTCAACCTGCAAGGCAAACCCTTGGGTATTTATGATGTTAAACTGGTAAAGCCTGATTCATCTGTAGCTACACTGGTCAACGGATTTTCGGTGGTGTTACCGAATAATGGAGGGATCCTTACCGGTGGTGGTATTAATACCGGGCCCGGCAATGGTAACCAGCCGGGTTGCGACCCCGGCGCAGCAGCCGGGTTGAATTCACAACTTTCCATCGAAATGGTGTTGCCGGAAAAAGCTTTCGGCGGTTGGCCATTTGTCATTGCGATCAATTACAACAACCCAACCAATAATGATATTCCTGCACAGACAAGGGTACTGTACAGCCTGGATAATTTGCCGGTGGCAGCAACACAGGCAGGATTAAACAGTGCGGGGCCGTCATTATATATGGTATTGACAGAACAGAACGGACCTCCGGGGATCATCCGGGCGGGGGGATCGGGATCGATCATTGTGTACAGCCGGGCGCCTGTTTCCTACCCGGCGCATACGCTGGCACGTTATACGATCAGGTGATTTGAAAATATTTTATCGCTTAAATGAAATGATATGCGGGGCCAAATGAACAAAAATATAATTGCAGTTGTGATGATGGTCACCGGCTGTTGCCTGCAGTATGTGTCAGCACAGAACCTGAATACACCCAATAATACGGGACCGCTGGGTATCGGAGTAAATACACTCACCGGTAATACGTTTATTTCCCGGATGGACGCCTATGTTGTTTCAAGGGGAATTGATATGAATATGACATTTTATTACAACAGTTTTGATTTTCAGAGAAATATTGGCTTCGGTAACGGGTGGTCCATGTTGTACTGTATGCGTTACCGTACCGACAGCCTGAACAATAAGATCATTACCTGGGGAGATGGGAGGGAGGATACGTATAAACCCAATGGAGCAGTTTTTACTCCTCCCTCCGGCATTTTCACTTCTCTCTCGCAATACCAGGCCAATAAATATCTTCTGACGATGACTGGGGGCATGAAATTTTATTTTGATAATTCGGTTCACAGGAAGATTACCAGAATGGAAGAACCTAATGGTAATTATCTGAATTTTACCTACAGCGATAGCTTGCTTACGACTATAACAAATGCGGCCGGTCAGTCCATCAGCCTGGCCTATAATGGCAATGGGAACCTGCAAACGCTGACAGATGCAATTACGTCCCCGACCCGCATTACAACCTATGAATATGATGGCAATAAAAACCTGGTCCGGGTCACCGATCCGCTTGGCGGCAAAATGAAATATGCTTATCTCGTCAATGGCCCGATGAAAAGCATGACGGACAAAAACAACAATACGGTTGATATTATTTATTACGGGGACCTGACCTGCAGTGAACTGATCGGCTGCAATAAAAGGCAAAGCTACAGTTATGATACGACCTTACTAATAACGACCTGCACGGATTATTTGGCCAGCGGGAACAACCAGGTCACCAGGTTCACCTACCAAAAATCAGGGGATGTTGCGTGGCTTTCCGCATTATCCAGTAACTGCTGTGGGTTTAATATGAACTTTACCTATGACCAGCAGGGTAATAAGATCAGTGAAACGGATGCCAATGGGAACATTACACATTTTACTTATGATTCAAGAGGCAATGTATTAACTATCACCAATGCATTGGGGCAAACTCAACAATTTACATATACCCCGGATTTCAATCAGGTGAGCAGCTTTACAGATGAAAAAGGATTTACGACCAGTTTAGTCTATGATGTAAAAGGGAACCTGGTACAACTCACCGAACCGGGCAATTTAATCTATACCGCGACCTATGCAGGCAATGGTGATATTTTGTCCAGTACGGATCCGAAGGGAAATGTATTTTCTTATTCTTATGACAGCTATGGAAACCCCGTATCAGTATCCGGCCCCAACGGCTATCACGCATCGATCGGTAATGACGCGCGGGGCAACCTGGTTTCTTTTACAGATGCGAGAGGAAATAAGGATTCACTGGAATTTGATATTCTCAACAGGTTGAAAAAGATCACGGACCCGCTGGCACATACGATAACCTATGCTTATGACTCATCAGGAAATCTTACTTCATTCCGGAATCAAAACAACCAGCAAAGCGCAATCCAATACGATGCTTCCAACAGACCCGTTATGATCACCGATGCGTTGGGGCATAAAACCTCCGTCAGCTATGATGCGATGGATAATATTGTTTCGGTAAAAAATGCTTTGGGAAATATAACAGGCTTTACCTATGATAACCGTAACCGGGTATCATCGGTGACAGATGCCCTGGGTCATATCTCCTATCTCTCTTACGATCCGGACGGGAATATTACTGCGGTGAACCTGCCCACCGGGGAAACGGTCAGTTTCACGTACGATGCATTGAACAGGATTAAAACCCTCCGCGACAATACAGGTAATATCTGTTCTTATAATTACGACCCTGCAGGTAATATGACTTCTATAACCAATGGCGCCGGGGGCACAATTTCCCTGCAATATGATAATAAAAACAGGGTGACCCGGGCTACAGATCTCCTGGGCAACTCGACGATCTTTGGATATGATAATAATGATAATGTGGTCTCCATCACCGACCGGAATAATCATACAAGAAACATTACCTACGATAGTCTTGACAGGGTAAAAACTGTTTCTGATAACCTTGGGAATATGGTTACGGCCGGGTATGATAGCTGGGGAAATATTACCAGCCTCACAGACCAGAATAATCATATTACGACATATACGTACGACAGCCTGAACCGGATAAAACGCGTTACTTACCCGGACAGCAGGTATTTGGAATATACTTATGATAATATTGGAAACGTCATCAGCAAAAGAGTGACAGATGGAACAATCATCAATATTATCTACGACAGCCTGAACCGGATAGTTTCAAAAACTCTTCCGGGTGGAAACAACTTTAGTTACACATACGATTCACTGAACCGGGTGAAAACGGCAACGAATAACAGTAGTACAGTTACTTTTAATTATGATGCCATAGGCCGGCTTATCGCTGAAACAAATAATGGCAGGACTGTTTCTTATAGTTACAATCTGGCCGGTCGGACACAAACCACGGTTTATCCGGACAACACGGTTGTGACGAAAAACTTCGATACCCGTAACCGGCTGACCGGCATTTCGAAGAATAATGTGCCACTGGTAACTTACCAGTATGATGTGAATGATAACATGATACAGAAAACCTTTGCCAATGGCGTCGTGACAACGGCGCAATATGATGCGGCTGGCCGGTTGGTTGCTTACAGTACAGGAAGCGGAGGAAGTATTCAGAATACAACGCTGAGTTATGACAATGAAAACAATAAAACAGCAGTGACAAGACTGAATACACCCAATAAGTCTGAGCAATACATTTATGACAATAGTTACCGGCTCATTGATTATAAAAGAGGACCGGCAGGCAGCCCGGTGATACACAATACATATACCTATGATGCATTGGGAAACCGTATCGCAGCCAGCCTGAACGGGGTAATTACCAATTACACAGTCAATAATCTGAACCAGGTTACCAGCACCAGCGGGGGAACCAATATTAATTACGTGTATGATAATAACGGCAATCTGACTTATGACGGGCATTTTTACAAAACCTATGATGCAGAAGGAAGGTTATTGAAAGATTCGGCAGCACCGGCCAATGTGATCACCTATTTTTATGACGCCTTTAACCGCCGGGTGCGGCGCAGCCTGAATGGCACACCGTTGAATTATACTTTCTCCGGTTTATCAGCTATTGAAGAAAGAGATGGGGGAGGTATTATTAAGAATAAAACGTACTTCAATAATTTTCTTTCCCCTGTTTTAAATGAAAAAAGTGGTACCCCGTTCTTTTATCATAACAATGATCTGAATTCGGTGGAAGCCATGACGAATACGCAGGGTTATGCGGTTGAAAAATATGAATATGATGTGTATGGCAAAATGACCCTGTATGATTCTGCAGGAAATGCATTGAATGGTTCACAAATGGGTAACCGGTTTGGATTTACGGGCCAGCAATTTGACACGGCTACGGGAGCTAACCATTTTTATTTCCGGGAATACAATCCTGAAACAGGTTTATTTAACCAACGGGACCTGATCGGGTATGGTGATGGGATGGGTATGTACCAGTATGTGCATAACAACCCGGCGAACGGGGTGGATATTTGGGGATTAGAAGGAACTGAAGACCCCTGCTACCATGATAAAAATAAAATAAGATTAATTTCCGGGCGAATGACGTTTCTGGAAACTCAAATTGCAACCAAAGCTGCCTATGAGTCCAAATATGAAATGGATTTTGGAGGTTCTCATAAGGGTTTGGGTGGCTACTTTAATACAATGTCAGGCGCCGGGAATTGGGCAACAGGAGCTTCCTGGATTACTTATGGCAGGCAGGCGGATAGTCGATTTTATGGAGATATTTATAACAGCACGGTGGCGAATAACGAATTCTATTTTATGGGGAATAGTTTAAAAAGCTGGGAAGTAAATTATTTTTTTACAAACTCAGCTTTGCGAAATGCTAACTTTAGTCAAACAATTTCTGGTGGCCTTACGAATAGTTGGAATACAGGAAAAGCAGTAGCAAGCGGGATAAAAAATTTTAGTTACAATGCGTATAAGGAACGTATGAGGGAAGGAATAAATAAATCACGTTTAGCCGATAAGGCTTATGAAAATAACCCGAAAAATTTGATTTGGCTTAAAAAAGAAGATGATTTTGAACAAAATGAATTTGGACAATTCTGGCCCGTCATTAATCCCAAGACCGGAGAAATAAGTCGAGAGTTTTTTCGGAATAGAGAAATGACACATTCGCAACTTGAGCGGTTTAAAGAATGGGCAAAAACACATTGTCCGCAAAACACTAACACAGGCGGTAATAACAAAAAACCCCCTCCCGGTTTTGTGGGTCCTGTTAAAAGCACCGAGATCGTCCAGTCTTACGATCCCAATGCTATCATCGGTCCCGACGGGCAACCGGATAAGCATTGGGTGAGTGTACATGACCGGATGCCGTATACCATTTTGTACGAAAACAGTGCGGCGGCCACGGCACCGGCCAAGTTTGTACGTATTACATCACCGGTTGAAACCAAACAGGATGCCGGCAGTTTTCAGTTGGGCAGTTTTGGCTTCAATAACCAGACCTTTACGGTGCCGACGAATATTGCTTCCTATTACCAGCGGCTCGATTGCCGGGATTCACTGGGTTTGTATGTCGATATCACAGCCGGCTATGATGTGGTGAACAATCAATTCTTCTGGGAATTCCAGTCTATTGATCCCATTACTTTACTGCCGCCATCCGATCCGCTGAAAGGATTCCTTTTGTTACAGGATTCAACGCAGCCCAGTAAGGGTCATGCTTTTGTAAACTTCAGTATCAAACCCGTGCAATCTGCATTAACACTGGATACCATCAGTGCCCATGCCAGTATTGTGTTTGACAGTAACGACACCATACCTACCAACCGGGCCAAAAACACCATTGATGCATTTGCGCCAACAACTCATATGGGAAACCTTCCGGCCAACAGTATTAATGTGGTTAACCTGACCTGGTCCGGCACAGATGATGTGAATGGTTGTGGCCTGAAGTTTTACACCCTGTATGTTTCAACGGATGGTGTCAACTTCAATGTGCTGCGTTCAGGAATTACCCGGACGGACACAACCTTCCATGGAGCAAATGCCACCATGTATTATTTCTTTGTACTGGGTACGGACAGCGTGGGGAACACGGAAACCCTGCGGCCCGGTGAGGTCAAATCAACTTTCTTCTCTGTTTCTTTACCGGTGACCTGGTTGTATTTCAAAGGCACGAACCAGGGTAAGGATAATTTCCTGGAATGGGCTACCGGGAGCGAACAGAACACAAGGGAATTTATTGTGGAAAGATCACTGGATGCCAGCAACTATGCGGCGATCGGCAGCAAGCCGGCCGCAGGCAACAGTTCAAACCCTTCCTCATACAACTATACAGACCGTAATGTTGACCGGCTCGGTAGTAATATAATGTTCTACCGGATAAAACAAATGGATCTGGACGGCAGACATACCTACAGCAATATCGTAAGACTGGCGTTAAGCAATAACGGCGATCAGTACACGATCGTCTATCCCAACCCCACCAACGGCATGATCACCATTGCCGTGAGTGACAAACAACTTATCGGCACGATGGCTGTATTGTATGATGTAAACGGAAGAATGCTGGAAACGATCAAGATCAGCGCCAACGCACAACCACTGGACTTAGGCCGGTATGTCAACGGGGTTTACATGATTCGCCTGGTCAATAAGGAAGTGCTCAAAATTGTGAAACAATAATTTTCAGTACACCCGTTACAGAATTGCTGCTACAGGAGTACATAAAAAAGGTCACATGCGTGACCTTTTTTATGATTATGATATTATCTCATTGCTGAAAGCCGCCTGCGATACAGTGGGGAGACCTTATTAAGAATTCAGGCATCGTACGGGTTCGATTACTTGAGTCTTGTTTTTTGATTCTTGGATCTTGAGTCTTTTATTTTGGTAAAAAAGACTCAAGATTCAATATACAAGACTCAAGATTCAAGTCGGGATTTCCCCTGAATTGATTTTATCTACTGAAGGAAGCTTGCAATACAGTGGGGAGATCTTATTAAAAATTCAGGCATCATCCGGGTTCGAACACCTGAGTCTTGTTTCTTGAGTGTTGAATCTTGAGTCTTTCACCACCCCGGAAAAAGACTCAATAAGTCAACAAACAATTCTCCATAATCAAAATTTATTTATACCCCGTCCAGGTTCTCGTATCCATATTAAAGGCCCAGCAGGTCCCGTTGGTATAACTGAAATTGAATGCTCCATAGGTTACGACATCAACGGGCAGTTTCCATATCTGTGTCAGTAACCCGGTTTTTTTATTGTATAACTCCACCTGTGTATCATAAACATTCAATATGCCAAACTCGGCCTTGGGAATGCCGGTATATATCAGCACATTGCTGCTATAATTTTCATTCAGCGTTTCGCCATCATCATTTTCATCAATATCCTCTTTTTTGCTGATGCCGGGATAAATCCGGATCGTACTGTCTTCTTCCTGCATGGCTTCAGCATTGTATGCATAGATATGTTGCCCGTACAGGAAATAAACCAAGTTTGATTTTGCATTAAATACACCGATACTTTGTTCCCCGGGCTGGTTCATGCCCGCAGCATAAATTTCACTATTGACCGGGATACCTTTTTGATCCAGTTCAAGGCTAAACCACCCGATATCGTAATATCCGTTCCCGCAGATCTTTTTGAAAGCGGGGTTATACCACAATCCTCTTGTGTCAACCAATGTCTCCTGGTCCTGGGCAGAAAGACGTTTGCCGGCAGGGTCGAAAACAGCCAAAGGAAAAGTCATGTTTCCGGCAAAAGCAGCATAATATTTTTTTTGTACCGGGTGCCATACCACGGCGGCTCCTCTTTTACCCGGCAGGCTGTCTTCACCGGTTACCTTACTGGGATAGGCTATGCCCGGCATTTTCAGGTCAATGGTTTTCTTAAGCGTTTTTACAAGTTGCGCATTCAATAATAAAGGCAGCGACAGTAACAGGCTGAAAAATATCTTTTTCATGGTAAAACATTTTATACAAAGCAACGAAGAAAATATTCAATAATATAATGAGCAAAATTAATTTTTCCAAATACAACTATTCATTCATCTTTTGCCACATGACTTTTACTTCCGGGGAGCCCTCCAGCCGGGCATCCATACTGTCCAGCA
>CAZQGZ010000012.1:0-35051 GCA_964592935.1 uncultured Chitinophaga sp.
GAAGGGCCTGTTATCGTAAAAGTTGCTCACCCGGAAAAAATAAAAACCGAATATAATGAACGGCCACAGCCTGCATTGATCAACAACGATATGGCTGTTGTTCCGGTAAAGCCAAACTTACAAAAGGTGGAAACCCTTCCGGTGTCTGCTGTTGCAAGCACACCAGATGTTGAAATCACAGAAGCTGAAACAGCGCTTATATTTCACGCTGAAAAAAAACCGGTAGCTGACCAGCCTGCTAATGACCTAAAAAATATTCCGGCCACTACGGTTACCATAGCTCCTGCAGCAGTTTCAAAAACAATGGCTGAATTCAAAAAACCAGAAGAAGTTCCGATCCCTGATAATGCTATTTCTTCTATTGCTGCATCGCCTGTTTCTGAAAAGAAAGAAAATCGTCCGGATGATCCTGCCGTTCCTGTAAAATCAGAAACCGTTGCCAAGTCAGTTTTGAAAGAAGAACAGCCTGTTTTTAAAACTCAGACTTCTGCTGTAAAACAACCGGTTTCCGCCATTAATAAACCAGATACAAAAACGGTTGCTGTTATAAACAAACCGGATGTAATTAAGAAAGAAACCAGGTTGAATGATTCTGTCGGAAAAGTAAGATCGGAGCCCGTAGCAAAAACGACCGTAAAACAGGATAAGGAAGTAGTAAAAAATAATACACAGCCGTCGAAGCAAACTATTGCCATTATTAACAAACCCGATATAAAAGCGGTAGCAGTGAATAACCCTGCCCCGGAAAAAAAGGAAACTGACCCGGTTGCTGCAACTGCAATTCCGGAAGTTAAAAAACCGCTTGTTGATATAATAGCCAAAGCAGAAGTTATCGGAGGAAGAAAATCAGAGTTTTCACAGGTCGTCAATTTTAAAGCCGATAGTCTTGAGTTATCTCTTTACGATAACGGAGAAATTGATGGTGATACTGTAAGTGTTTTTATGAATGGCGAAGTAATGATGTCCCGCCAGGGATTAAAAGCCAGTGCGATTAAGAAAACAATTTATATTACTCCCGGTAATGAAGAGTTTACCCTTGTGATGTTTGCAGAAAATCTTGGCAAATATCCCCCCAACACCGGTTTATTGGTCGTGCATGATGGTGATGATGTTTATAATCTCCGGTTCAGTTCCGATTTGAAGAAAAGTTCAGGGATCGTATTCAGGAGAAAGAAATAATGATTACGCCTGTATTTCAGCGCCTCCCCGTTTTAGTGGTCGCATTCTGCTCAACTATTCCGAGATTTGCATGACTCAAGAAATTGACTGATGATTAACGACTCGATTAAACTCACCCGGTATTCTCACGGCGCTGGATGCGGATGCAAGATTTCCCCCAAGGTCCTGGATGAAATATTGAAAAGCAATATCACATTACCCGATAATAATAAACTGCTTGTCGGTAATGACAGTAAAGATGATGCGGCCGTCTATGATCTGGGTAATGGAATGGCATTGATCTCTACAACTGACTTTTTTATGCCGATCGTGGATGATGCCTTTGATTTCGGAAGGATTGCAGCAGCCAATTCCATCAGTGATGTCTATGCCATGGGCGGAAAACCAATAATGGCCATTGCCATTCTTGGCTGGCCGGTTGAAAAATTACCGGTTGAAGTTGCACAGAAAGTTGTTGAAGGTGGAAGAAGCATTTGTGCCGAAGCCGGCATTCCATTAGCAGGTGGTCACAGCATTGATTCGCCTGAACCGGTCTTTGGTTTAGCTGTAACCGGAATTGTTCCAATAGAAAATTTAAAAAAGAACAATACGGCAAAGGAAGGGGATCATTTATTCCTGACCAAACCGCTTGGTGTTGGCATTTTGTCTACCGCCCAGAAAAGAAGTTTATTGAAAGAAGAACATTTGTCCATGCTGATCAAACAAATGACAACATTGAATAAAATAGGCGCGGAGCTGGGAAAAATTAAAGGCGTGACCGCGATGACCGATGTAACCGGCTTTGGATTGCTGGGACATTTAACTGAAATGGCCGAAGGCAGCGGTTTGTCAGCAGAAATTTATTACGATAAAATACCTGTCGCTGCCGGCGTCAAAGAATATATTACTCAACGCGTTTTCCCCGATGCCACAACAAGAAACTGGAACAGCTACAGTGATAAGGTAAAATTTGAAAAGGGAGTGAATGTGATGGAAGCATTTACCCTTTTACCCGACCCGCAGACGAATGGGGGATTGCTGGTGAGTGTAAGCGAACAGAGTTGGAATGAAGCAAGAAAATTATTCTCTGAATTCGGGTACGGCCAATTCCTGGAACCTATTGGCAAAATTATTCCTGCTTCGGAGAAATTTATTTACGTTCAGCCCTGATCAATTTTTCCTGTTTACCTGGGAGTCAAAAAGATTTCTGTCATCATACAACGCACACTGCCCCCCTCCACCTCTTCAATTGTTGGTACCGATACCGGCAATAATGTTGCGTAAGCTTCCAGCATCTCCCGCTGTTCCTTTCGTAATGAATCAAAAGCGCGCCTGCTCATGATTAATATGACTTCACCCTTATTATTTTTAACAGGAAGCATATTGCCTGCAAACCGGTGCATTTGCTCTCTCGAAATAGAAATGATATTATGCCCGGTTGATTCCAGCAGTTGGCGAACCGCAATCAATTCCCATTCCTCATCAATGGCCTCTTCGCAAAGCACCGCAAAGTTTTCTCCGAGGCACATCACAACATTGGTATGATATACGGGTTTGCCGTTTTTATCGGTTGCCAGGAAAACTATCGCCTGGTATCCGTTGGAAGACGCATATTTTTCCAGGACAGGCAAATTTGTCCTTTCCGATATAGCCGAATAGATCATTTTATTGTCATGATCAATGACCATGCTGCCCGTTCCTTCCAGGTATCTTCCTTCCGCTTCATACTCACTCCAGTCCTGTACATCCTTTACCAAAAATTTTTCAACCAGTAATTTGATAATATCATCCCTTTTCTCCGTCCTGCGGCTGGGAGCAAACATGGGAAAAACAGAAACCCGTCCATCGGGTGACGTACTGAGCCAGTTGTTGGGAAAAATGGCATCCGGCTTGGCCGGCTCTATGGTATCATCAACAACCATCACTTCAATATCATGGCTTCTCAATAACGCAACCATGTTATCAAATTCCTTCAAAGCTTTTTGCTGCAATTCTTCTTTACTGACATCGGAGTTTGACTGAAAAAAATTATTCACCGCCGTTTCCTCATTAAAACCGAAAGCAGCCGGCCGGATCATTAATATGGTAGAAGCTAGAGGCAGTGTAGTTGTTTTGGTGGAACGCAGATTATTATGATTGTTAAGATGGCTTATGATTATTTTTCTGCGTCAATCATCAAAATCAGCTTTCTGTTATTGCATCAATAATTTTTGCAAGCCGGTGGTCTTTATCTGTAACAATATCCCCTGCATCATGCGTACTGAGCCAGATTTCTACCGTGTTATAAACATTGGTCCATACAGGGTGATGATCCATTTTTTCAGCTTCCATGGCTACTCTTGTCATAAAAGAAAACGCCTCACTGAAGTTCCTGAACCGGTATTTCCTGTATAATTTATTATCAATCTCCTGCCACATGGAATTTGAATTTTGTTATTGGGTATTTGCTTTAGGGTCCCTGTGATTTTCCGAATCAAAATACCAGGTTCTCCTTATGCTTTATCTTTTCATTGGTCAGTTCAACAACCAATTGCACACTGTTGATCGTTTTGATCGTTTTGATCGTTTCCTGCAATGACTCATCCGAAACTTCATCCCCTTTCATCAGCCATAAGAAATCAAGGTGCCTGAACTCGGGCAATAAATATTCACCGTCAAACTGGTTGTTGTAAATATAATGTGAAAGAAAGCGGGTTGGTTCAGTGTATTCATACACCGAAAAAAAATAGGTCCTCTTTTTTTTGTTTAACTGGATCTCCAGGTCATTATTTAAAACAAAATCAAGCCCGGTGGTATTGTTGAGGTGCCAGCAAAACTGGTAATCTTTTACCGGGGCCATGATACCAAGCAGCCGGGTATCATCAAAAAATTCGTCGGTAAGTTTTTCTGTATCAAGAACCAGTTTGGGATTGCGCTCAGACATGTTATTCACGTAATGTGTCCGGTATTAATGCAACAAATTAGCAATTAAAAATTAATAAATAATAATTAAAACTCCACAGTCACTTCCAGTGTTTCATTACCCCGTTTGAATTTCACAGTGGTCTTTTCTCCTTTTTTAAATTTGCCGAGAGCCTGCATATAGTTTTCCAGTGAAGCAATATGATATTCTCCCAGTTGAATAACGATGTCCCCTGTTTTTAGTCCTGCTTTCTGCGCAGGTTTTCCTTCAGAAATTCCATCCGCCCTGACTCCCGTTCCTGCAAATGTATAATCAGGCATGATACCCATGGATACGCTGAACCGGGCGGTCGTCGTGGTTTGCGTTTCCCTCGTTTTGGTAAAAACCAGCCTGGGCTTATCGTTCAGCGATCCGATTAGCGAATAAATGTGCTGAAGGATAACCTGCTCGCCGGCATAATTAATTTTATCCGCATCATCCGTGGGTTTGTGATAATCCGAATGCAGGCCGGTGAAATAAAACAATACAGGAATATTTTTCCTGTAAAAGGAAGTATGATCGCTGGGGCCGGTTCCGCTGCTGTCAATTTTGATTGTTAATGAAGGAGCGGTTTTCTTTTCCTTATTGGGAAGATCAAAATAATCCTTACTGATCACGGAAGACCATTCCGGTGAAGTGCCATAACCCCCGATGGTCAATACTTTGGTACTGTCGTTCAGCCGGCCCACCATATCCATGTTGATCATGTAGTTTACGATATTCAGGTCTATCGTAGGATTCTCGGTAAAATATTTTGACCCGAATAAACCGAGTTCTTCTCCGGAAAAAGCAATGAACAGATAATTATTCCGGGTATCCTTTGATGTCTTCAGCTTTCTGGCCAGCTCGATCAATGCCGCTGTGCCGCTTGCATTGTCATCGGCGCCATTGTGAATAGCCGGCTCGTGAGAAGTGTTTCTTGAATTTCCATCTTCCCCGTATCCGAGGTGATCGAAATGTGCTCCAAGGATTACCGTGGTGGCCGCCCTGTTATCAATATAACCGATCACATTATGGCCTATCCTGGTTTTTTCGCTGATGGATGTGCGCAGTTTTATATTCAGTGTGGCTCCCTTATCTGAAAAATATCTCCGGGCTGCTTCTTGCGATACATAAATAGCCGGGATCGCTAATGGTTCTGATTTGTCTTTCGGGTTAAAACTGAGTTTATCATCAATAGCAGAGCTGTTATAAAAAATCATTGCAATAGCTCCTCTGTCTTTTATTCCCTTATAATTAGTCCTGATATGATCCACCAGATCAAAATGAGGATTGTCTTTGTTTGATTCCAGTGTTTCTTTTAAGTCAAAAAACCAGGGCATACCTACTTCCTGTAATGCCAGGGATGGCATTGCTTCAATTTGCTGGTCGGGACTGAAGGGAAAGGGGAAATAATCTTTTTTAACGTCAAGCCTGTTCCCGTTGATGGTTAGCTCGGTGACTTCATCAATTTGTTTGCCCTCATTTACCGGGAAGGACTGTGTATAATATTCTGTTCCTTTCGGAATCAGCCCGATGGTTTTGAATTGATTGCTGATATATTCAACAGCCAGCTCCTCTCCTTTTGTACCTGTTCTTCTTCCTTCCAGTTTATCGTCGGCGAGGAACCGGATATGCGTTTTGAGGTTTTGAATTGTTTGTGTATCAGTTTTATTTAATTTTCCCGGCGTGGAGCAGGCGGCACACAATAATGTAATGAAAAAAAAATTAGAATACCTGTTATGCATATTTGGTTGTTGTGTGGCAAAGTTATGAGCTGTACCAGATGAACAAAAATAAACATCCCCTCGGGCCGGTTAATAACAAAGTTTTATTAATCCCGGCGGGTTGTTTCCCCTGTAAGCGAATATGGGATGCTATTGGCCGGTAAACCGGACAGGAAGCAAACTATGATCCGAAGCGGGATTGTAAAAACTTCTCCCGGTACCGTTGTTTAAAAACCGCAAATCGTAAGGTGGTTTGCCTTTGCCATTTTACATTTGCCTTTGCTGTAAATATTGAAAAAAGAAAAACTACATATCGCGTTGGTGGGCAATCCCAACAGTGGCAAAAGTTCGCTTTTTAATTGCCTGACAGGATTGAATCAAAGAGTGGGTAATTTTCCCGGGGTCACCGTTGATAAAAAAACCGGGACCACTTTATTGGCCGGCAAGTTGGCGGCAGAAGTTATTGACCTGCCCGGAACATACAGCCTTTATCCCCGCAGGCAGGATGAATGGGTAAGCTATAAAGTCTTATTGAACCAGGATGCCGCTGTTAAAGCCGATGTAATCGTTGCCGTTGCAGATGCCAGCAGCCTGAAACGAAATCTTCTTTTCTGTACCCAGATCATCGATTTGAAAGTACCCGTAGTAGTGGTGCTTACCATGATGGACCTGGCCCGGAGAAAGGGGATCAGGATCGATATTACCGCGCTGGAAAGAGAGTTGGGTGTCCCTGTTGTTGCGGTAAACCCCAGGAAAAACAAAGGTATTAGTGAGTTAAAAAAAGCAATTTTCTTATCTGTACAGGATTCATACAAAATACCAGACCAGGATTTTATTGACAACAAAGCGCTGGCCGAATCTTCTGTTCTCGATATTAAAAAACAATTCCCGCAATTAAGCGATTATACAGCGATCCATTATCTCATAAATCATGAATCATTTGATTTGAATGCGGCCCAGCAACAAACTATTGAAAGTATTGAACAAAAAAACGGTTTCAATCCCACCAAAACTCAGGCGGAAGAAATTCTCCAGCGATACGGACGAATCAAACAAATCATGCAGCAGTCGGTATCTGAGCCCGATCCCCTGCAAAAATCTCTATTCACGGAAAAGCTGGATACTGTTTTGCTGCATCGCCGCTGGGGTTATCTCATTCTGCTGACTGTTTTATTCCTTTTATTTCAAAGTGTGTTCTGGCTGGCCCAATATCCTATGGACTGGATTGAATTGGGTTTTGCCAGGTTAAGCCAATTCCTTTCTGTTTCGCTCCCCGAGAACCGGTGGACCGATCTGTTAATAAATGGTTTGGTCGCAGGACTGAGTGGCATTCTCATGTTTGTACCACAGATCATGATCCTGTTCGGCCTGATTACCTTACTGGAGGATTCGGGCTATATGGCCCGGATCAGTTTTTTATCCGACCGGTTGATGCGGAGCGTGGGTCTTAATGGAAAAAGTGTAATGCCCATGATCAGCGGTTTTGCCTGTGCGGTACCCGCCATCATGAGTGCCAGGAATATTGAAAACAGGAAAGAAAGATTACTGACGATCCTGATAACGCCATTAATGAGTTGTTCTGCAAGATTACCTGTCTATACTATCTTAATTGGCCTGGTGATCCCCCAAACATTTTTATGGGGCTTTCTCGGTGTACAGGGATTGGTGATGATGGGCTTGTATTTGCTGGGGCTGGTTTTGGCACTCATTGTTTCGTATATAGCCAAATGGTTTATCCGGATAAAAGAAAAAAGTTTCTTTATCCTTGAATTACCGACCTACCGTTCGCCCAGGTGGGTTAATGTGTTACCAGCCATGATTGGCAAAGCCAGAATTTTTGTATTTGATGCCGGCAAAATAATAATGATCATCAGCCTGGTGCTTTGGGCTCTTTGTTCTTTTGGTCCCGGCAATAAAATGCAGCAGCTTACACAAAAATATGAACAGTTAAAATCTCAACCTGGTGCCAATGTTGCACAATTGGGCAAAGAATTTCGATCGGCAAAACTTGAAAATTCTTATGCCGGCATATTAGGAAAGTCTATTGAACCGGCCATTGCACCATTGGGTTATGACTGGAAAATAGGTATTGCACTCATCACTTCTTTTGCTGCAAGAGAAGTATTTGTAGGCACCATGGCAACCCTTTACAGCGTAGGGGAGGATGAAAAAAGCGGAAGTCTTTTACTGAAAGAAAAAATGAAAGAAGCGGTACGACCGGATGGAAAACCCGTTTTCAACCTGGCCACAGGTTTGTCGCTGATGATATTTTATGTTTTTGCCATGCAATGCATGAGTACGCTCGCTGTAGTTAAAAGAGAAACGAGGGGATGGAAATGGCCGGTAATCCAGCTGCTGTATATGACCGGGCTGGCTTATTTAATGAGTTTGCTGGTGTACCAGATTTTTAAATAGATAATTAAAATACCTGGCACGAATTACTCAAGTTTCACGAAGGAATACAATTAAATACAAATCATTTGCCTTCGGAAAAAATTTTCCTGATTCAAACAATCCGTACAATACAAATAATTAATTTTTATAATTAAAGATGCCGTTGCATTAAAAATCTATTCGTACCGTTCGTGTAACTTGCCGGCAGGCAGGCGGATTCGTGGCTAATTCTTATTGCATATTCATATAATCTATCACCAGGCTGCAAAATGCTTTGATCCCTGTCTTCATTCCGCTTTCATCTATAAAAAAGTCGGCTGTATGATGTGGTGGCGCTTTTTTGGGGTCATTTCCTTTTGGCATTCCCCCGACGTAAAAAAAGAAAGCGGGCGCTTTGGTGCCATAATAGGAAAAATCTTCCGCTCCTGTTTTCCATTCAGTTTCTTTTACCTTGTCCATTCCTGCTGCAGATTGCAATGATGGGATCATTTTTTGAACCAGTTCGGGAGTATTATAGGTAACCAGGGTTTTAGTATCAATGGAAACGTCTGCTGATGCGCCGGAAGCTTCGGCAATTTTTTTTACCATCAATTTAATTTTATCATGTACTTCTTCCTGCATGTTTTTATCCAGGGTCCGTATGGTGCCATCCATTACACATTCTTCCGGAATAATGTTGTTTCTGACGCCGCCATGGATCTTCCCGACAGTGATAACCACCGGGGCTTTTGTCAAATCCATTTGCCGGCTGACAATCGTTTGAAGTCCTTCGATCACCTGTGCTGAGATCTGAACAGGGTCAATCCCTTTCCAGGGTTGTGAGCCATGACTGCCTTTCCCTTTTATTACAATATGAAACCAATCCGAAGATGCCATAAATGCGCCGGGCTTGTATTGTATAGTGCCCACTTCAACATCCGATTCAATGTGAAGGCCAAATATCACATCCACTTTCGGGTTGTCCATTACCCCTTCTTTTATCATCAGTTTTGCCCCTCCTTCTTCTCCTTCAGGAGGACCTTCTTCTGCGGGTTGAAAAATAAATTTTATAGTTCCTTTAATTTCGTTTTTCATCCCCGAAAGAATTTCTGCCACACTCATCAGCATCGCCACATGCGTATCATGACCGCAGGCATGCATCACTCCAACATCCTGCCCGTTATAAGTAGATCGTTGCCTGGATGCAAACGGAATTTTAACTCTTTCCTCCACCGGTAATGCATCGATATCGGCCCGGAGTGCAATACAGGGTCCCGGCTGATTCCCTTTAAGTATTCCAACCACCCCGGTTTTTGCTACTCCTTCTTTTATGTCCATGCCGAGTTTTTTCAAATGATCAGCAATAATTTTTGCTGTTCTTGATTCCCGGTTTCCCAGTTCCGGGTGTTCATGTATATCTCTGCGCCAACCAATACATTTAGATTCTATTTTGTCTGTCTCGCCCGATATTTTTTCTTTCAGCTTTGCTACATTATTTTGACCGGCACCCTGAAGGGCCACAACAATACAACCGGAAAGCAATACTTTTTTCATGCACTTATTTTTGATGAATTTACAGGAAAAGCTGATCAGGAGGTAATCATTCACTTCTTTCTTTATTTTATTTATATTTAAACTTCCATGCTGCTGCGACATATTCCATTTCTCAGGGCTGTGTTCCTTCATAGCATTACTGCCTTTGGCGGACCGCAGGCTCATATCGGTATGATGCTGAAAACTTTTGTCCGGCAGCGTCCCTATATTACGGAACAGGAGTTAATGGAATACAATGCCTTTTGCCAGTTGCTTCCCGGGGCATCGTCCACGCAAACGCTCACACTTATTGGATATAAAAGAGGTGGTGTTATTTTAGCTGTATTAACATTGATCATCTGGATACTTCCCGCTTCCATTCTGATGGGAGCTTTTTCCTTTTTATTGGGGTACATTGACCAAAAGCAACTGGGTACCGATATTTTTAAATTCATTCCCCCCATGGCGGTCGGATTCCTTGCCTATGCGGCATTCACCGCATTTCCTCTTGCTATAAAAAATACAATTACATGGGTTATTATGATCCTTGGTGCTACGGCAACTTATTTTCTATTCGGGCAACCCTGGGTCATTCCGGCCCTGATCATATCTGCCGGCATCGCTACTAATTTCAGCCATAAACGTATTCCTCAAACAGAACAAAAACCCAAAAAAATTAAATGGTGGAACTTCTGGCTTTTTGGTATCATTTTCATTGCTGCGGGGATCATCAGTGAAAAGGCAAAAAATGAAAACTGGCCAAACCGGAAACCAATTAATCTTTTTGAAAATACTTACCGGATGGGCAGCCTGGTATTTGGTGGCGGACAGGTATTGATCCCGATGATGTATGAACAATGGAGCGTAAGGCCGGAAACGATCCGGAAGAAAAAAAAGAAAGACCAGGATGTGGTACAGATCGATGAAAATGACATGTACACCGGAATGGGTATTGTGAGAGCCATGCCGGGTCCCGTTTTTTCCATCGCTTCTTTTACCGGTGGGCTTGCCTTAAGGGATATGGGTGAAACGCAACAGGAAAAAAACATGATGCAGTTGCTGGGTTGTTTTATCGGCATGATCGCCATTTTTCTTCCCAGCGCCTTATTGGTTTTGTTCTTTTTTCCGATCTGGAGTAATCTCAAAAAATATGCAGTTGTTTACCGTTCCCTGGAAGGAATCAATGCCGCAGTTGTCGGAATCATGATCGCATCCACCATTTACATTATGAAGGATATTTCATTTTCTGAGGTCAAGCCCCTCAGCAGCCTGATCAGCGTACTGGCAGTATTGGGAACTTTCCTGCTGCTGAACTTCACCCGGATCGCGGCTCCTTTTATTGTTATCGCCTGTTTGCTCCTCGGTTATTTTTTCTGAGCCGTATTTTTATAGTATCCCCCTTTTTCAATTTCTTCAAGTACTTTATCCGGCACCATGTACCGGACAGATTTTGATTCCTTAAGCAACTTACGTATATGAGTAGACGATAATTGCAGCAGGGGTGCGTCCAATATGTGAAGTTGTGCGCCAATGGTATTTTCAACTTCAAAACCCGGCCGTCGGTAAACATACAGCCCGTAATTTTTTACGATCACCTGGAAATTTTTCCATTTATGCAGGTTTTGAAAACTGTCGCTGCCAATGATGATGCAAAATTCATGTTCCGGATATTTTTCAGACAGATAGGCCAATGTGGCGGTGGTATAAGAAGGCTTGGGCATGGAAAACTCAATATCGGATGCTTTTATTCTTATATCATCCTCGGTAGCCAGCCGAACAAGATGCAGGCGATGATATTCATTTAATAAATTGGACTCTTCTTTGAAGGGGTTTTGGGGAGAAACTACAAACCAGACTTTTTCAATATCTGTTTCGTTCAGAACATGATTTGCAATAATAAGGTGAGCAACATGAACAGGATTAAAAGATCCGAAATATAAACCTACTTTCATGTAATACGTTTATAATCAATTATTTATCTCTACATAAATATGTTCCGCCTCATTGATCCGAAGGCTGAGATGATACCCGGCAACGCTTACCGAAATGGGGCCACCAAGTGGAGCAACTTGTTCTAATATTATTTTTTCCCCGGGTACACAACCCATTTCCATTAATTTCAAAAAAAGTTCGTTGCTTTTAAACTCTTTGATAATTCCCTCCTGTCCAGGTTTCAATTCGGATAATCTGACTGTCATCAATATTTTAATTATCACAAAACTACTCTTGCAAAATTGTTTTTCTTTACGAATTTTGAAATTATGCCTTCAAAATCAAAAGTTTGTTTCTTTTTCCAGGATGTAAAATTCAGTCTTTCCAATCGATCAGAATTAAAGGGATTCATTCAGCAGATCTTCCGAAATGAAGGTAAAAAAACCGGGTCACTCAATATTGTTTTCTGCACAGACAAAGCTTTGCTGAAAATAAACAGCAAATTTCTGGGACACGACTTCTATACAGACATAATAACTTTTGATCTTTCAGACAATACACTTTTCCAGGCAGAAATGTATTTAAGTATTGACCGGATCAGGGATAATGCCCGTAAGATCGGTGTATCATTCAAATCCGAAATTCACCGGGTTATCTTTCATGGAGTGCTTCATTTATGCGGTTACAAAGACAAAACCAGGTTAGAAAAAATAAAAATTCGGAAAAGAGAAGATCTTTATCTGAAAAAGTATAAAATCGCAATAGCCTAAATATTTAAAAATCACTTAATTACCTTATTTCACGTGGAACTGTCACATAGAAAGACATCTTGTTTCATGTGAAATAAGCAAAGCGGAATATCCCTGTTCCAAATGTACCTTTGCCGGCTCAAATGTTTCCTGAATACGATATCATAGTGGTTGGTGCTGGCCATGCCGGCTGTGAAGCCGCGGCAGCTGCGGCTAATCTTGGGTCCCGTACACTATTAATAACCATGAACATGCAGACCATTGCTCAAATGAGCTGTAACCCGGCCATGGGAGGTATTGCAAAAGGGCAGATTGTACGGGAAATTGATGCAATGGGTGGATATTCCGGAATTGTAACGGATCTGTCCACTATACAATTCAGGATGCTGAACAGGAGTAAGGGGCCTGCTATGTGGAGCCCGAGAGCTCAAAATGATCGGGTTCTTTTTTCCATCAAATGGCGTGAGATGCTTGAGCAAACCCCGAATCTTGATTTTTACCAGGATATGGTTAAGAGCTTGTTGGTAAAAAATGGAAAATGCAACGGCGTAAGAACCGGACTTGGTCATGAAATAAAAGCAAAATCCGTTGTTTTAACGAACGGGACATTTTTGAATGGGATTGTTCATATAGGTGAAAAGAATTTTGGAGGGGGAAGAATGGCGGAAAAAGCTGCCACCGGAATAACTGAACAATTAGTATCACTTGGTTTTGAAAGCGATCGATTGAAAACCGGTACACCTCCCAGGATTGACGGGCGTAGTCTTGATTATAGTAAAATGGAAGAGCAGAAAGGGGATGATGAAATAATTGGGTTCTCTTTTTTAGAAACAGAAAAGCCTGAAGAACAAAGAAGTTGCTGGATAACTTATACCAACCAGAAAGTACACGATGTTTTAAAAACAGGATTTGACAGGAGCCCCATGTTTGCCGGCCGAATTGATGGGGTAGGGCCAAGATATTGCCCAAGCATTGAAGATAAGATCAACCGGTTTGCGGAAAGAGAAAGGCATCAACTTTTCATTGAACCGGAAGGATGGAATACAGTTGAGATCTATGTGAACGGCTTTTCGACATCTTTACCGGAAGAAATTCAATACGAAGCTCTTCGTAATATAGTAGGCTTTGAAAACGTAAAAATGTTCCGGCCCGGTTATGCTATTGAATATGATTTTTTTCCTCCAACACAATTGAAATACACGCTTGAAACAAAACTTATTCAGAATTTATTTTTTGCCGGGCAGATCAATGGCACAACCGGTTATGAAGAAGCCGCCTGCCAGGGGTTGATGGCCGGGATTAATGCACATCAGAAAATAAACGAATTGGACCCGGTTATTTTAAAAAGAAGTGATGCCTATATCGGTGTGTTGATTGACGACTTGATCAGTAAAGGAACCAAAGAACCTTACAGGATGTTTACATCGAGGGCAGAATTCAGAACATTATTACGCCAGGACAATGCTGATTTAAGATTGACAGAATTAAGTTATCGCCTGGGCCTTGCATCACAGGAAAGAATGGATAAGGTTTCTGCAAATAGAAAAAGTGTGGAAGAAATAAAATTGATCTTAAAAGATCTTGCCATCGAGCCGGAAGAAATTAATACCTTTTTTATTTCCATTCATTCATCCCCAATTTCTGAAAAACAAAAAGCTCAAAAGATATTGCTTCGGCCGGATGTGGAACTGGATGATCTGATTGAAGCGTTGCCAACCCTGAAAAAAGTATTAAAGGACTATTCCAAAGAAGCGATTGAGCAGGCATCCATCCAGGTCAAGTACGAGGTATATATAGAGAAAGAAAAAGAACTGGTACAACGGATGAGCCAACTGGAAGAATTGGAAATACCGGAAACATTTGATTATAAAAAAATCATTTCTTTGGGCAACGAGGCCCGGGAAAAATTGTCCCGGATCAAACCCAGAACACTGGGACAGGCCAGCCGGATCTCGGGCATTAATCCCAGTGATGTTCAGATACTGATGGTATTTATGGGAAGGTAGACTTATGCTACTTCTTTTAACGGGGATACGGAAAGATCACCTTCCCGGAGTTTAATCCTTCTTGTAATATCATTTAGCGATGCAAGCCTCTGCACGGTATATGGTATGGTGTCAAGACCCGATACAAAACGCTGGATATAACTGTAAATCCCGATCACGCTTCCGGCTTCCATTCCTGAACCTGCTGTATTATTCGTAATAACCAGGGACAGGCCGATCACGATCATCACCATTATTTCCATCACCCCGAAATTCCATGCTTCCTGGTCGCTGATGCGGATCTGCCATGTTCTTAAATTTTCATAATGCTGGCGGATCAAACGATTGTTTCCTGTAGCAATAATATCCACCTGTTTTTCGAGTTCATCATTTTTTTGCAGGTTGAGATCTTTCATTCTTTTCCCATACCGGTAACTGAGCCCGATTACCGGCAATAAAATTCCAAGACAAACCAGCACTACGGAAATGTCATAATAGAACAACAACAATAATGATCCCAACAGGCTGAACACAGCTTCCAGGACATAAGCAAGATCGAATTCAAGAAAGTCAACAAATTCCCTTGCCAGGGTGGAGTGTGCGCTCAATTTTGACACATCGGATTTATTATACCTGCGGGCCAAAAATTTTGTCACCAATGAAGTATAAATAGCCGAATAGGTTCTTGTATCAAGCCTGTGCCTGATGGTTCCTACCACCAGCCAGCTAAAATGAACAAAAGATAAGAGGAACAATCCTTCATAGCTTCCTTTCAGCAGATCATTAACTGCAACCCCGAGGAAAAAAGGCCGAAGAAGGTTACCAATCATTTCTATAGAAAAAAGTAGATACGTAAGGGTCAGCCGGTACCGGTGCTGCAACATGATCTGGCGGAGTATGGCAAAACGGGACATGGCCTATCTTTTTAAGATAAATCAAATGATTTCCGGTATCAGCCGGAATGTTTTAAAATTTAATGGAACAATTGCGCAGAACGAACAGAATAAAGGTCCGGATTAGTAATGCTTTTATCCTTTATGCATTCAGCGCATTATTTAGGACTTAGCAACAACCCGTTGGTTTAACCGCTGCATTTTTGCCTCACGAATAGTTAACGAATTATTTGGAATTCCTGTTATACGTCCCCGGCACCGGGGAGATCCGCATTGACAATTAAAGGGCTCCATATTTTCATCCAGGAATTGGGCATAATCAAGTGTGAGTTCTTCTCCTTCAGATATATTTCTTATTGCTATTTCATTGAGGCCGTCAAAAACAGCATTGGGATCGCAACTATGGTTTTGCGGTGCCCACTCCGACGGGTCATCATCCCAGAGAATAAAAAGTTCATCACTCACGGGATAGGCGTAACGGCGGAAGTGCATTTTTTCATCTTCATTCCAATTCTTTTCAACATATCGTTTTGTAATCAGCCGTTGCGACTTCCCTTCTCCTTTAAAAATTATTTCTCCCTTTGCAATATCCCGGCTGGCATAAATACCATAGCCGGCAATGGAATTTCCCTTCATGACAAAAGGCTTCATTTTTCTTTTGTGCCGGGCAATGCCTTCGGCCATGATATGTCTTAAGAAACCAGCCTGCCCTATTCCGTCATACTTCAAAACAAAATCAGCCGAGCCTTCATATCCGTCTTTATAAAAAACGGAACAGGTAAGATTCATTTCAAGAAAATAAACCTCTCTTTTCTCATTTACCCTGAAATCAAGACGTCCATATCCAACCGCATTCACGGCCTTAAACATTTTTTCTGCAGCCTGCCGGATCTTTTTATCCAATTCATCATCGGTACAAGGAACATTACACTCCGGGTGCAGTTCCGATGTTTTTAATGAATAGGTTTTAAATTCTTTGCCCCGGGGAAATAAATATTCCACCGGCCGGTAAACCGTACAACTATGTCCATCGGGATTCCCGGCTACCAATGTGGTAAATTCTCTTCCTGCAATATATTCTTCTACCAGCAGTGGCCCATATTCTGCAAGAATGCTGTTGACCTTTTCTGCAAGCTCCTTTTTTGTGTGCACCAGTGAACGTTCGTCCACACCAAGACTATCGCCTGCATGTGCAGGTTTTACAAACAACGGGAATTTCAATTTACATTCTGCTTCATCAATATCCTTCATTTCATTTACCAAAATAAAGCCCGGCGTGGTTACTCCTTCGCAATAAGCCACATATTTCATCAGCTCTTTGGGTACATCATATAATTTGGTACCGGGTCCCGTAAAAGGAAGGTTGAGTGATTCCATGGAAAAGGTAACATCTATACCGGGTATTTCCCATTCGGGATAACCTTCACACAGATTTACAAAAATGTCATAACCTTTTTTCTGAAGTTCTTTTAATTGCCTGAAAGTGGTGAGTTTGTTCAGAAAGACATTGTGTACTTCATGTTCCGGGATCAATACAGCCAGGTCTCTTGGGGGATCCCAGTTTTTATAATCAACACCGGTGGTGGAGTAGTCGGGCTGCAGTACGCAAACTTTCATGTAATACTAAGGTAATAACAAGTCCGATAAAAAAACGGATATTATTTAACGGCAAGGGTTTTCCTGGTTTTTGCGGAACGTATTTTTTTAACAACAGCAGGTTTAGCCATGCTTCTTCTCAATGCGTCTTTCAATATCTCCGCAATGACCTCGGTAAAGGACACATCAGACACTTTAATAATGGCCCCGATAGAAGTGTAGTTCTCATCCTCACTCAGTCCGCATTGCGCATTTACTTCAAGCATGTACAGTTTTCCCGTTGATGCGTCCTGCCTGATATCGATGCGGGTATATCCTTTACCTCCGCATGCTTTATAGGCTTTCATGCTCAACTTTTTCAATGCAGGAACCAATGCGGGTTCGGCCGGTCCATATTCATAAAAATTCCCGTTCTCCGGCATCGGGGCTTCGTCTTCATATATTTCCCATAAACGATCAAATGATAAAAACTTCTCCGCATCGGGGAGTGACGCGTGAAAATTTCTTTTTACCGGTTCATAAACAATGCAATGATCCGGATCGTCGGCAGACCCGGTGATAAAAGTGGTGTATTCGGGTCCGGTTATGAATTGTTCTGCAAACAAACCGTCTACCAATAAATTCCATCCCCGATATCCTTTGTATATTTCTTCAACCCGGCTGATCAGTTCTTCTTCAGTATGCACAACGTTTTTCACTGAAACACCCATACTTCCTCCCGAAACAGCCGGTTTAATTATAAGCGGTGTACCCACTCTTTTACAAATTCCTTTTACGGACCCTTTTTTTTCTGTGATCACCCTCCAGTTGGCCGTAGCAACACCGGCCTTATCAAATGCTTTCTTCATCGGGATCTTGGATGTGGTGGTATTATAAAAATGCGCATCGGAGCCTGTAAAGATCAAACCGCATTTTTCCAGTTCATGTATTACTGAGACTCCGGGAGTGCCATTTACTTCATCCCCGTCGCAAAGATTTAAAACCAGCGGTGTTTTACCATTGGAGTTGATTGCGATCGAATGGATAATTTCTTTATAATTATCCATGGTGACCGGCTGCCATTTCCAGGAAGCTTTCAATTCATCAAAAACTCTGGTGAACTCCTGTATGCTTTGGGAAAAGTCATAGTAATGCTGAATGTTGGGGTCATCCGACTCCAGGTGAGGAGCCAGAACCCAAATTGTATATGGCTTCAGTAAGCGGATAGCTTCCGGGGTTTTCATGCAATCAGGCAACTTTCTTCCTGACCGAACGCTTGGCCAGTTGACTTTGAATAAAATCGGTAAAGCGATATTTTTCCTGTGCTTCTTTGGACAGGTAGGCAGCGCCTTTAATTTCTCCCAAACAATCCGGGCTTCCGCAATAGCAATGGAAGGACTGTTTCATTTTCCATTCGGTAGAAGGGTAAAAAAATGACATTTCCTCTTCGCATTTCAGCGGCTTTAGAGCTACCAGGTTCATAGCGGTGGTGTCAAAAAACACATTGGGGTCACAGCTATGATTGATGTACTGCAGGAACTCGGGGTCAAACGTAATGTGTTTACGAATGCCCAGTTGGATCGTCAGGTAAGTGGGCTCTGCAGAAATGGTGCCGGCAGAAAAATTGGCAATGATCTCGCCGGGCTTATAAGAACGGAGAGCAAATAATGCATTTTGCCCGTTCGATAAATTTCTTCGCATTTCAGCAAATCCATGATTGCTTATGATGCGGTAAGCAGGGGTTGTAAGTGTTTCCATAAATGAGTTAGTAGTAATTAACCGAAAAGATATATATAAACTTTAATGTAACAAATTTATTAACCATAAATGTGAATAATTAATATCTAATGTGGAATATGATTGCTGAATGATCATAAGGTTTAATCGTACATCTTATGATAAACATGCCCCATCAACATATGCATGTTCACTAAAACAAATGATTCATTGTACATTTGCCGTTTGTCTTTATAACATATATACTGATGTTTTCAGCAATAAACAATCGATGATAAGGATCGCTTTTATTTTATGTTTATTATTTATTGAACGGCCAGGAATACTGGCCCAGTGCAGTTCGGGAATCAGCGCATATCCTTACAATGAAAATTTTGAAACAAGCGATGGAGGATGGGTTGCCGGTGGCTCCGGCAATGATTGGGCATGGGGAACTCCGTCCAAACCCGTTATCTCATCAGCAGGGGGCGGGACTAAATGCTGGATCATTGGGGGTTTAACAGGAAGCACTTATACTGATGCAGAAGCATCATGGCTGCAAAGCCCCTGTTATGATTTTACCGGAGTACTATATCCATATATTGAATTCAAAGTGTTTTGGGAAATGGAACAGCAGTTTGACGGAGGAGGGTTTCAATATAGTACCGACAACGGGAGTACATGGATAAATGTTGGTTCCGTATCTGATGGAAAAAATTGTTTGAATGCTAACTGGTTCAATTATTCGCCGGTTACCTATTTATCTCCCCTTACATCAACCCGGGATGGATGGTCCGGCAATATTCAATCCACTGCGGGAAGCTGCAAAGGCGGCAACGGAAGTAATGGATGGGTGGTGGCCAAACATACCATGCCATACCTGGCCGGCAAGCCCGGTGTGATTTTTCGTTTCATTTTCGGTGCAGGCACCATTTGTAATAACTATGATGGATTTGCAATAGATGATATAGCAATAGGAGAGGCCCCGCCAAATGCTGCGGCCTTTACCTATTCCTGTATCAATAACAATACGGCAAACTTCATCAATGCATCTGCTTTCTGTCCGGATGTGTTTAGCTGGGATTTCGGCGACCCGGCATCGGGACCGGGCAATACGTCCAATATGGAAAACCCCTCTCACACTTTTTCATCTACCGGAAAATATACTGTAACGTTAACGGTAAGCGGCCCGGGTAATGCCCCTTCCACTATTGCCAAAGAAATTAATATCATATCTGCAACTGTAACCATGGGGTCAGCGGCCGATTGTCAAACTAATAGCGGTGGTTCTTTATTTGTTTCGGCCGGAACCCCGGGGTTAGCATTAAATTATTTATGGAATACGATTCCTGCGCAGACAGGAATTGTTGCCTCCAACCTCGGTTACGGCTCGTATACTGTTGCCGTTTCCGGCACCGATGTTTGTACTGCAACTGCCAGCGGTAAAGTTGAACTTAACTCTTCCTGTACCGGTGTTTATTTTCCATCAGCCTTTACTCCCGGTAATGATGGTGTGAATGATGGCTTTGGTCCACTGGGAAGCCTGGCGGCATTGACGGAATACAAACTCCGTGTTTATAATCGATGGGGGCAGGAAGTTTTTTCTTCCGTTAATCCTTTTGAAAAATGGAATGGCAGGGTGATGGGCGCTGAAACCGGCAGCCATGTTTTTGTATGGTCGGCTACATTTGTTGTATCCGGAAAGCCGAGGGAAATGAGAAAAGGAACGGTTGTGCTGATCAAATAAAATCGTACACAAATTCAAAGGACCAGAAATGGTCTCTTTCTGATTTTATTACAGATAACTATTTTCTTGCGGAAAAAATATCCTGTTTTATTTTTTTCCCTCCGCATGATGCAGGGTTATCCCCAGCCCGGCCATGACCATTTTTATTTCACCGAAACTTATATCATCGGGCAGTTTCTCTTTGACGGGAACGGTGGAAGTGCCATCAAAATCTTTCAGGGCTGATTCAATCAATATAAATTTCTCCGGGCTTACCAGTTCGTGCATGCTGATATCACCCCGGCTTATAAATTTGCAGAGATGTCCTTCAATGGTGCCGACAGCCAGGTTTCGCTCTTTGGCAATATCGGGTATACTTTTTCCTTCTTTATATAATCGGAATGATTCGGTAAAGGTGTCTCCTTTCTTTTTAGGGGGGTCCGAATTTTCGCTACAGACGCCCGGGCGGCTCTTCCTTTCTCTTTTGGGCGACTTCTCGTGAATCAACGAAGAAAGTTTTTTTACAAGGCTGTATTCAAGGATTACATCTAAAAACTGTTGGCCATATTGTGCAATCCGGGCATCCCCGAAACCGCTGATCTTTCTGAGTTCGGTTAAGTCCTGGGGTAAATACATGGCCATTTCATCAATCGTATTGCTCCCGGCGACAAGATAAACAGGCAGGTCTTTCCGGGAACAAATAGCGTCCCGTAATTTTCTTAATTGCTGGTGAAGTACAGGGTGAGGGCTGTTTGATTTTTTCTGTATGGCCCCGGCATAGGCATTAATTGAAAAAGAGGGTAAAACAAATCCCTGTTTACGCTGATGATAGGCTTCAATTCCAAATCCCTCATTGAAACCTTCAAATATGAATTTCTTAAATGCTATTTGCGCAAATATTTCCCGGATGCTTTCATTGTATTCTTTGGAATGTATGCGGCTGTCGGTTATTGCCGGTGATTGCTGTATGAATTGGATAAAATCCGCTGATTCAGTAACAAAATAACCTGCCGCAGCTTTTATTCTTTCCTGCAGGGAATTATTTTCTTCCGGGGATGCCTGTTGAAAATAATTTTGTAATTGAACCCGGAATTTTTTTGCTGTTTCCTGCAACTTCTCCATTTTACCCAATAGTTCCCCAACCCATGTTTTGGCGTCGGGATTGAAAGACGAATGATGTTCCATTAAATATGCAAGCAGGTCTTTACCATTATTCATCATATCTGAAAAATCAAAACTGCCGGTCAAAACGGATAACTGGTAATTCTTTTTTGCCCGGGCGAGTTCCTGTTGCAACTTGTCGCCTGATGCACTTCTTTTTGAAAATTCAACAATCCTTGTATCGCTGTACAGGCTGGATGAACGAACCCGGCTTTTTAATATCAATCCTTCCAGGCTGGTACAACGGCTCAGCGCCACATAAACCTGCCCGGGGGCAAATGCTTCCCCGGCATCAATGATTGCTTTTTCAAAAGTCAGTCCCTGGCTTTTATGAATGGTAATGGCCCAGGCCAGGCGCAGTGGAAATTGTGTAAATGAACCCAATACATCCGAATCCAGTTGACGGGTTGTTTTATTTAAAGTGTACCTGATGTTTTCCCATTTTTCTCTTGACACTTCAATTTCTTTTTCCCCTTCATAGCACTGTACAAAGATTTTATCGGTCTCCAGCCTGGTAACGGTTCCGATCTTGCCATTGAAATATCTTTTGCCTTTATCGGATGTGTCGTTCCTGATGAACATAACCTGTGCGCCTGCTTTCAGGTATAAAATTTCATCGGCCGGGTAGGCCCGGTCTGAGAATTCATCCTCAACCTCTGCTTCATAGGAAAAAAGCGGGGTGGGAAGACTGCCCAGTTCCATCGCATTTATTTCAGAGGCTTTGTTATTATGTGTTGTAAGCACGATGTATCCATCCTGTTTATGGCGACGGAATGATGGTTGAAACCGGTTTTCCAGGATCTTCATTCCCTCTTCATCCAGTTCATTATTTCGCACCTGGTTCAGGAGGCTGATGAATTGTTCGTCGCTCTGTCGGTAAATTTTATTGAATTCAATACAAACAGGGGGCTCTTCATCCAATACTTTGCTGTCAAAAAAATATGGGCCACTGTAAAATTCAGAAAGCAGGCTCCATTCCTGTTCTTTGATCACCGGTGGCAATTGAAGCATATCGCCGATAAATAAAACCTGGACGCCTCCAAAAATTTCATGGTGTCTTTGTCTTATATGGCGGAGTACGGTATCGACAGCATCCAGCGTATCACAGCGGACCATGCTGATCTCATCAATGATCAGCAGTTCCAGTTGCTGGAGTACTTTCTTCTTATCGCTGTTGAAACGCAGGCGGCTGAGAAGGCTGTGCTTGTTTGAAATTTCCTGTGATGAAGAAGTAAAACCGGTATTTTTTGTTTCGGGAATGAATGGTGACAGTGGCAGTTGAAAAAAGGAGTGGATGGTCACCCCGCCCGCATTAATAGCGGCTACTCCTGTTGGGGCCACGATGGCCATTTGTTTGGGGCAATGCTCGCGTATATATTTCAAAAATGTTGTCTTGCCCGTGCCGGCCTTACCGGTCAGGAAAATATTCCGGTTGCTTTGATTGACCAGTTGAATGGCCAGTTGAAATATTTCATTGGTTGTATCGGGGGTGAATATTTCCACAGTTGTTTTGTTTTAGCCACGAATTACACTAATGTCACTAATAAAAAAAATTAAATACAAAATTTAATACTGCCTGCGGCAGTATGGAATGTCTCCGTAGTTATTTACTTGTAAATATTGAATTAAAAGATCACTCTTTTATAATCAAGTTTTCTTTTTCCAAAGTTAATAATAAGGCCCACCCTCACTCCGGAAGCTTTTAAATAATTAATGGTCTGCGCAATGGTATCATCCTGAATTCCATCTGCATTGGATTTGACTTCCAGAATAATTTTTTCAAACACCAGGAAGTCGGCATTAAATGACCGTTTTAGTTTTTTGCCCTTGTAAATGATGGCAAATTCTTTTTCCCGCTGATATTCCTTTTCTTTTTCAATAAACTCGATTTCCATGGCATCCTTATAAACAACTTCCAAAAAGCCAAATCCAAGAGTATTGTAAACGTCCATACAAATGCCCACAATGTCATAAACCTCTTCCTTATATAATAAGTTGATCATTCTTACAGCAGTCTATTATTTCAAAAAGGCCACGAATTACACGAATGTCACGAATCAGAGAGGTGGGCACCAACTTTTATTAATTTGTATTTAATTAATTTATTCGTGCTATTAGTGTAATCCGTAGCTGTAATTACAATCATTCCGCAACGGCTTTGGCGCCGAGGAGCAGCAACTCGTTCACCTGGATCTCGGTGATGTATTTTTTATTCCCCTCTTTGTCGTTATAGCTGCGGTTAATAAGCTTTCCTTCGATGGCAACTTCTTTTCCCTTGGTCAGGTACTTTTCAACGATGTCAGCCACTTTTCCCCAGGCCACCAGGGTATGCCACTGGGTTTCGGTCACTTTTTCTCCTTTTGCATTGCGGTAGCTTTCGCTGGTAGCTACGTTAAAGCGGGCCATCTTTTTGCCGCTTTCCAATGTTTTTACTTCCGGGGCGTTGCCCAGGTTTCCGATCAATTGTACTTTGTTTCTTAATGCGTACATAGTTTTAAGTTTTGTGTCCCGGTCTTTTTCGGGACGGTTATTAAATTTTTTATCCCAATCAACCGGCGACGTCATATCCGGTTAACAGCACAAAGATGATATGGCGGAAAAGCCGGAGTCGGTTTTTACCCGTTTCTTCCCGAAACTAAACGTGTAAAATCGTTTGTACACGGGTAGTTGATTTGTCTTTTTACCATAATTTGATGGTGTAAAAACGTTTGCACACGGATAATTTTTCCCTACCTTCCTCTTATAAAACCAAGCTATGATCGTATCGGCAGAAACGAGGACCTGTCTTTCCTGCGCCAAGCCCCTGAAGGGAAGGATTGATAAAAAATTCTGTGATGATTATTGCCGCAACAATTATAACAACCAGCAAAAATCAAAAGGCAGTCACAGCAGTTTTGTACGAAACATCAATAATGCCCTGCTGAAAAACAGGAAGATCCTTGAATCCATTTTACCCGAAGGAGAAGATACCGCAAAAGCCAATAAGGAAAAAATGATGCGTCTTGGTTTTACTTTCAAATACTTCACCCATCTCTATACCACCAAAACAGGAAAGACATATTTTTACTGTTACGATTATGGCTACCTGCCGCTGGAAAATGACTGGTATTTAATTGTAAAAAGGAAAGAGGATTAAAGAATGGCCTTTTTCCCTGCAGGCCTGCAAACTTGTAATCCTATAGGAATAGCTATATCTTTTAAAAACTATTATGATGCGGGCATACCGAAATTTCTTTGTTTGTTTATTTTTTGGGGCTGTATTTATAACTAATTCTTTTGCCCAACAACCAAAACTGATGCTGCCTATCGGGCATACGGAAGAAATCACATCGGCTCGTTTCAGTCCAGATGGAAAAAAAGTTGTAACCGTTTCCGCTGATAAGACCGCCAAAATATGGGATGCGGAAAGCGGCGCATTGCTTGCAGATCTGAAAGGGCATTCTGCCAAAGTCAATTTTGCCATTTTCAGTCCCGATGGAAAAAAAATTGCAACTGCTTCTTCTGATAATAATTTGAAAATATGGAATACCGAAACCGGTTTACTTGATACGGTTTTATCCGGCCATAAGGATGAAATATTGTCGGCTGATTTTAGTCCCGACGGAAAAAAAATCATTACCGCATCCTCTGACGGTACAGCCCGGTTATGGGATGCGGAAACCTGGAAGCCCGGCGGTATTTTAACCGGTCATACCAGGGAAATAGTTTCTGTTGAGTTTAGCCCCCCTTCTCCCGATGATAAGAACGGCGGGAATAAAATACTGACAGCATCTATAGATAGCACGGCTAAATTATGGGATGCCATAAATAACTCCGTGGTCACCACCATGCAAGGACACGCTTCGGGTTTACAATTTGCTCATTTCAGTTCCGATGGAAAAAAAATTATTACCGTAGCCAGTTCAAAAAAAGATACTGTAAAAATAAAAATCTGGAATGCGGAAACCGGGAAGCTGATCACGGATCTGAAAGGGGATACTTCCATAGTAAAGTCGGCTTGTTTCAGTTCCGATGGAAAAAAAATTCTCACGGCATCACAGGACCAGACCGCTAAAATATGGGATGCAGAAACAGGGAAATTGGATACGGTTTATGATCATGATGACGCTGTCGTTTCCGCTGTATATAGTCCCGATGGAAAAAAATTCATTACCGTTTCTGATCTTATCGTCAAATTATGGGATACGGAAAACGGTAAGTCTATTGATCTTTCCGGGCATACCGATTTGGTCAGATCAGCAGCATTCAGCGCGGACAATAAAAAAATAATAACTGCTTCGGCGGACAAAACCGCCAAAATATGGGATGCTGCCAGTGGTTCATTACTGGCAGATCTGAAAGGACATACCAGCGCTGTAAAGTTTGCCTGTTACAGCCCGGACGGAAGAAAAATCATTACGGCCTCGTCGGACAGCATTGCCAGGATATGGGATACGAAATCCGGAAAATTTATTGCCCATTTAAAAGGAGTAAATTATAAATCGATCCGTTTCAGTCATGACAGTAAGAAGATACTTACTGCCAACTATTTTAATTCCGTCAATTTATGGGATGGGGAAACCGGGAAGCTTGACTCGGTGATTACGGGTAATTCCAGTTCGGTTAATTCAGCAGTATTCAGCCCGGACAGTACGAAAATCGTTATTGCTTCAGCAGATAAGAGACCAAGGCTGAGTTTATGGGATTTTCCCGCAGCGCAATATGATCAGTTGATTGGACATACCGGTGAAGTAAATTCTGTTGAATTCAGCCCGGACGGGAACAAACTGGTTTCTGCCTCTTCAGATAACACCGCCATTATCTGGAACGCCTTAACCAAACAACGGATAAAAAAACTGGAAGGGCACCGGTTAAAAGTTAACCATGCAATTTTCAGCCCCGACGGAAAAAAGATCATCACCTCTTCATTGGACAACACGATCAGGATCTGGGATACCGAAAACTTCCGTTATGACAGTATTGTTGTAAAAGGACCGAACGGAGTCCGGTCTGCCTGGTTTAGCCATGACGGGAAAAAGATTCTTTCTGTCAATATGAAATTTATCACAATATGGGATGCGGCGACCAGGAAACTTATTTCTGAAATAACAGAAAATAATCACCAGTTCACCGCTGCCTGTTTCAGCCCGGATTCGGGAGGAAAAAAAATTCTGACGATCGGGGATGACGATGCAGCGAAAATATGGGATGCTGAAACAAGAAAGATCGACGCGATACTCACCGGGCACGGGGCTGCTATCAATTCCGCAACATTCAGCCCGGATGGAAAAAATATTCTAACCGCTTCCGATGATAATACGGTGAAAATATGGGACGTCAAAACCGGGAATGTTTTATATACTTTTTTTGCGGTTGACAGTACCGATTACCTGGTGATCGATAAAGACAATCACTATGACGGTACAGAGACTGCCCGGGGGCTTCTTTATTTTACCCGGGGCACCCAGGTCATTTCACTTTCCCAGCTAAAGGATCCGCTCTGGATGCCCGGCCTGGCAGAAAGATTACATAAAGGAGATGCTATTGCTGCAAAATCACTGGAAGAGCTTGATGTTTTTGGAAATGTCATACCCGAAATTGAAATCACCAATGATGCGGAGAATGAATACCGGTTTAGTATAAAGCCTGGCAGGGATGGTATCGGAGAAATAACTTTATTCGTTAATAAAATTGAAGCAAAAAAATTCAAGAAGGAACAGCTGATCCGCAACAACGGTTTGTATGAAGTGATCATTAAGAAGGATGCTTCCAATAATTATGTTGCAGAAGGGGTGCAGAAAGATCCTTTGAACAAATACATGGTAGCCGGAAAGGTTAACTGGATCTCCCTTGTTGCAAAAACAAAAGATAATCTCATCGCATCAAAAGAACCGGCGATCAGTTTTGACGCAGACAGCAGCCTGCATGTAATTAAACCCAACCTGTTTGCCGTGATGGTTGGTACCAGCCAGTATAAATCCGCGCCAGCCAATCCCGACAGGGTTTTCGCAACGGATATGAACCTGTCATACCCGGCCATCGATGCAAAAGCGGTTTCCGGCGCAGTGGAAATGGCCGCCAAAAAAATGCTGAATACAGACAGTGTGAACCATGTTTTCATGTACAACCTGACCACAGACAGCGCTGATGCGCTTAAGCCCAATAAAAAAAATATTAAGCTGATCCTGGATTCCATCGGTAAAAAAGCAACCGTTAATGATGTGCTGCTGATCTTTTTATCGGGCCACGGAGTTTTTGATGACATGAGTGAGAAAAAACAATTTTACTATATGACGGCAGATGCTGCCGATCTTAACGATGAAAAAGCCTATCCCGAAGTGGGAATAAGCACCGACACGCTAATCGAGTGGATCCGGCTTGAAAATATTGCGGCCAATAAACGTATCCTCATCCTCGATGCCTGCAACAGCGGCGGAGCTATTTATGATGCCATAAAAAATTTCGACCGGATGAATAAACTATCAGGGTTATTTATCCTGGCCGCTTCCACCAGTAAAGAATCGGCTTTGGAAAACGAAAGATATAAACATGGTTATCTCACATATTCTTTATTGAAAGTAATCAAACAGCTTTCGGATAAACTGGAGGGGGGGCGGTACCTGAATATAATCGGCTGGTTCAACGAAGCCCAGAAAATTGTCCCAACCCTGGCTAAAAAAGAATTCAATGATCAAACGCCTCAGCTTTTTATACATACCGCTGATTTCAAGATCGGGGAAATAGATGATACCCTGATCAATCATATCCGGCTGGAAAAAGAAAAGCCCTTGTTTGTCCCGGGCGGTTTCCAGAACCAGGACAAACATTACGATAACCTTTCGTTTAACCCGCTGGTCAATAAAGCGCTTGATGAGTTCGCTTCAACCGGGGATGACCCTGGAATTGTTTATGCCTCTTCCTCTGTTTCTCCAAATGCATATTCCCTTTCCGGAACATATACGGTGAAAAATAACGGGATCACCATTGAAAACATCAAACTCATCCGGGACGGTGAATTGGTAAAAGAGTTTGCGGAACCGCTGACAGGAACAACTGATAAAGATAAATTGAAAGAGCTTGCGGCTAGCCTGGTGCATAAAGCGGTGCAATGGGTTTCAGAAAACCGGTAGATCCGGCCAATTATTCCGGTCATGTTTTCTTGGTCTTTGCCTTTACATTTGTACCATGCCTGGTCCCGTCATATGTATCGGCGCTTCATTTATTGATGAACTCTTTCATGCCCGGGAAGAAATGCTGCTGGCCACCACCAATGATGCGATGGTCACCAAAACAGCGGGAGGCGTCAGCCGGAATATTGCCCATCAGCTGGCGCTGCTGGGTGTGCCCGTTCATTTGATCAGCGTATTTGGAAATGACAGCGATGGCCGGTGGCTGAAAGAAATTTGTACCGCGGCCGGTGTAAAGCTGGATGCGTCCATTACCAAAGAAGGATTGTCAGGGAAATATACCGGCATATTGAATGTGGATGGTTCATTATTCGCTGCCTTCTTAACCAATGCCGCGAATTATTTAATTACACCCGAATATCTTTCTGATCATACAGATTTACTGAAAACAGCATCTTATTTACTGGCCGATGCCAATATCAACACCCATACGGCCGAATGGTTGCTGGCATTCAGCCATGAAACCGGAATTCCTTTTGTGCTTGAACCGGTATCTGTTCCGCCGGCAAGAAAATATAAAGATGTAAATCTTGATGGACTTTACCTCGTAACGCCTAATGAAGATGAACTGCCGGTACTTTGTTCCGAACAGGCATCCATGACGCAGATGCAGATCGAGGAACTGCTGGCAAGAGGAGTACAGAATATCTGGCTGCACAACGGGAAAATGGGCTCCGCCTTGTACAATAAGGAAAAGGTCATCACACTGCATGCGCCTTCCATTGAAGTGGTTGACTGCACGGGCGCCGGTGACGGATCTTTGTCCGGTTATATCCTGGGAAAACATTTGCATAAAGATGATATGGATTGTCTGAAACTGGCTCATACGCTTTCCGCGGAAATTTTACAGGTGAACGGCGCCATTGCCACGCATCTTACCCAGGAAAAATTATTGCAGCTTGTCACCAAATATTATCCCGGTTCATGAATTCTTTCCTGGAAATACTACCTGAGGTAAAAGAAGCGCTGGACCATGGTCGTCCCGTGGTGGCCCTGGAATCCACGATCATTTCTCACGGCATGCCATACCCGAAAAATGTGAAAACGGCTTTGGCGGTAGAACAGGTTGTGAGAGATAACGGGGCCGTGCCGGCCACCATTGCCATATTCGGTGGCAGGTGTCATGCCGGTTTAACCAAAGAACAAATTGAATATTTCGGTAAGGCCTCCGATGTATGGAAAGTGAGTCTGCGGGACATGCCCTATGTGCTCAGCAAAAAATTATACGGAGCCACCACAGTTGCTGCCACCATGCGGATTGCTTCCCTGGCCGGAATAAAAATATTTGTTACCGGTGGTATCGGTGGTGTACACCGCGGAGCTGAATCGAGTATGGACATTTCGGCCGATCTGACTGAAATGGCAAAAACTTCGGTAGCCGTTATATCGGCCGGTGTAAAATCTATTTTGGATATCGGGTTGACATTGGAATACCTGGAAACAAAAGGAGTACCGGTTATTACTTACGGGCAGGATGAATTTCCCGGTTTTTATTCCCGGAACAGCGGTTTCAGATCTCCCTTACGTTTGGATACTACTAAAGAAATAGCAACACTTCTTCAAACGAAATGGAAAATGGGATTATCCGGTTCGGTTCTTATAGCCAATCCGGTTCCTGCAGACCGTGAAATACCTGCTGAAGAAATGGAAAAACATATTCAGGATGCATTGGAAGCAGCAAATAAAAAAAAGATCATCGGGAAAGATCTGACTCCCTTTCTTTTAAAATACCTGGCAGAAAATACCGGCGGTGAAAGCCTGGATACAAATATGGCTTTGATAAAACATAATGCGAAAGCGGGAGCTCTAATTGCAATTGATTATGCCGGGATGGCTGAATCACAATGATACCAATGCCTGAAAAAAAAATAATAACCGCCATCATCCTCGCCGGGGGCAAAAGTTCCCGGATGAAAACAGATAAGGGGTTGTTGCTTTTCAACGGGAAGATGCTGGTTGAACATGTCATCGGCTCGCTGAAAAAGATAACTGATCAGATCATTATCATTACACAAAACGAGGCCTACAAACAATTTGGTTATCCCTGTTTCGGAGATGTGATAAAAGACAAAGGAGCCCTGGGCGGAATTTATACCGGGCTGGTTCATTCCACCACTCAAAAAAATCTTGTCGTGGGTTGTGATATGCCCTTTCTTTCTGAACATATTTTATCCGCCCTGGTCACTACGAGCGGTGATGAAGATGTATTGCTGACAGAACATCTTGGTAAGGCGGAGCCCCTTTGTTCCGTATATGACTGGAGCGTTGTTGCGCATATCAGGCCCCTGCTTGAGCAAAATCAGTTAAAAATCACTGATGCATTGGAAGGATTAAAAACAAGAGTCATTAGTTTTGACGCCGAAGACTGGTTCACGGGAAATGAGTTTGCCAATATAAACTCTGAAGTAGAATTGGAAAAATTCAAAAATAATAGTCACCATAAAAATTAATTCCATTGAGCTATAACACCCCCTCCGACCTGGCCATTGCCCAGTCGGCTTCCATCCTGCATATCAAAGAAATTGCGGCCCGTACCGGCATTGATAATAATGACCTGGAATATTACGGCAAGTACAAAGCAAAGCTTCCGCTGAAGCTGATCGATAAGGAAAAAATAAAAAAGAGCAAGCTGATTCTGGTAACGGCTATCAGTCCAACGCCTGCGGGTGAAGGTAAAACCACTACTTCGGTTGGCCTTTCCGATGGATTGAACAAGATCGGGAAAAAAGCGATGGCGGTTTTACGGGAGCCTTCACTGGGTCCCGTATTCGGTATCAAAGGAGGCGCGGCCGGCGGAGGATATGCACAGGTGATACCGATGGAAGATATCAATCTCCACTTCACCGGTGATTTCAGTGCAGTGGAAAAAGCAAATAATCTTTTGGCGGCGCTGATCGACAATAACATTCAAAGCAAGACCCGCAGTCTGCATATTGATCCCAGGACCATTGTATGGAAAAGGGTGATGGATATGAATGACCGGGCATTGCGTAATACGGTCATCGGGTTGGGGGGTACGGCCAATGGAATGCCGAGGTCGGATGGTTTTAATATTACGGCAGCATCTGAAGTGATGGCCATTCTGTGTATGTCGGAAGACCTGAATGATCTGAAAAAGCGTCTCGGGAATATTTTGGTTGGTTTCACCAAACAAAATGAACCGGTGTTTGCAAGGCAACTGAATGCGCAGGGAGCCATGGCCATTCTTTTAAAAGAAGCCATCAAACCTAATCTTGTTCAGACACTGGAAGGCAATGCAGCTATTTTACATGGCGGACCCTTCGCAAACATTGCTCAGGGTACAAATACGATCATTGCTACCGAAATGGGTTTATCATTGGCAGATTATGTAGTAACTGAGGCAGGCTTCGGCGCCGATCTTGGCGCTGAAAAATTCATGAATATCAAATGCGGTTATTCGGGACTGAAGCCGGATGCATTGGTTTTGGTGGCCACCATCCGGGCATTACGTTATCATGGCGGCGCTAAAAAAGCAGAATATAATTCGCCCAATCTTGAAAAAGTGAAAAAGGGTTTTGAAAACCTGGAGAAACATATTGAGAACTGTAAAAAGTTCGGGTTGACGCCGGTGGTTGCCATCAATCATTTTGTGGCCGATTCCAAAGAAGAAATTGATTTTGTCATTAACGAAACAGCAAAACATGGCGTAAGGGCCGTGGTGAGTGAATGCTGGGCGAAGGGAGGAAACGGTACAACCGGCTTGGCGCAGGCCGTGGTTGATATTATCGAAAGCGATGTCAATCATTTCAAACCATTATATGACTGGAGCCTGTCCGTGGAAGAAAAAATCAAACTCATTGCTACCGAGATCTATGGAGCCGATGATGTGGAATATTCGCCCAAAGCCAGGGAAGGGTTGAAGACGATCAAAGAATTGGGCTTCGACCATCTCCCCGTTTGCATGGCCAAGACCCAAAAATCTTTTTCTGATAACGAAAATAAGATTGGCCGCCCGCGTAATTTCATAGTTACCGTTCGTGAATTTGAATTCGCGGCAGGGGCTGGGTTTGTCATACCCATTCTCGGGGATATGATGCGCATGCCGGGATTGCCAACCATACCTGCATCAGAAGGAATGGATATTGATAATACGGGCAAGATATCCGGTCTGTCGTGACATGGTTTTTGAGGTTAGCTAAGAGATTTCACTTCGCTGCGCTCGTGAAAGAAAGAGGAAAAGAGCCCTGTTTCCAGGAGGCGAAAATTACTCTCTTTATCTCCTTTTTCTCTAACCGAAGCGCAGAAAACCTCTAAGCCAACCTACGGGAATTTTTGAGTAAATTTGGTAATGCAATCTCCCTCAGTTGCCCCGGTTCATATTCTGAAAGTTACTTCTCCCGGAAGTGATAAAAATTCCTTTGACTCAAACACGGCTGAAGACCTGCTGGCTGTAGAGCAACCCCTGGAGATCAAAATCGTTTATGGTCCCGAAAACGACCGGCAACAAAAGAATATTTCCGTAACCATGTGTACACCGGGCCATGATGAAGAGCTGGCTGTTGGTTTTCTTTTTACGGAAGGGATCATTACCGGAATAGACGATATCATACATTGCGGGACCGAAGGAGATCATGTCGTGATTGCAACGTTGCGTCCCGGTATTACTATTGACCTTAAAAAGATCGAACGCTTTTTTTATACGTCTTCCAGTTGCGGCGTATGCGGCAAATCATCTATTGATGCCGTTAAAAATATTTTTACTCACAACGGGTTAAAAGACGATATGCAAATCAGCGCATCGGTCATTACAAAACTTCCGGAAATATTGCGGAATAACCAGGAAGTCTTTGAACATACCGGGGGGTTACATGCATCGGCTTTGTTTGATTTACATGGCAATTTATTGCTCACCCGTGAAGATGTGGGACGGCATAATGCATTGGATAAACTGATCGGCAAGGCCCTCCACGGGTTTACAACAAAAGTTAATCCCGAACAGAGTAAGCACCCGGGGGATTCCTTTTCAATTTCAATCCCGCTTGATAAACATATATTATTATTAAGCGGCCGAGCCAGTTTTGAACTGATACAAAAAGCAGCCATGGCGGGGATAAGCATTTTGTGTGCCGTTGGGGCCCCGACAAGCCTGGCCGTTGAGCTGGCAAAAGAAACCGAAATGACATTGATTGGTTTTTTAAGGGACGGAAGGTTTAATATTTATTCAGGTGAACAGCGGATAATAAAATGATACAACCCTCTGTGATCTTTGTGAAATAACTTGGTGTTCTTAGTGGTAAATAAACCACCAGGAACATGAAGTTAAATACATCACAAAGTACACAAAGATTGAAAAAAAAGAATTTATGAAGATCAGGATCAAAGGGAATTCCATACGTTACCGGCTTACCAAAACAGAGATTGCCAATTTTGGAAAGAATGGTTATCTTGAAGAAAGAACTGAGTTCCCGGGCGGCCCTTCTTTTTATTACCGGCTTGAAAGGAATGGTGGAATAGAAAATCTTGAAGCCTCTTTTTCGGGCAATAAAATATGTATCGCTGTCCCGGGAAAGATGGCAGATGAATGGACAACCACAGATATTGTTGGTTACGATCATAAAATGAAGATGGGTGAAGAAAAGGAACTGTTCCTGCTGATAGAAAAAGATTTTGTGTGTCTTGACCATACGCTGGAGGATCAAAGCGATAATTACGAGAATCCGAATAAAGTTTGTTGATGATAAATCTTTGGACCACCAAGAACACTACGAAACACGAAGTACACAACGATATTTTTGTCATTCTTTGTGTCCTTCGTGCCGCCTTTGTGTGCTTTGTGTTCCTGTCTGTTTAAAGTAAAAAGATAAACCTGTGTCAAAAAACCTCGGAGAACTGGCCGGCCGGAAAGGAGTGAATCAGACCCTGTTTGAGGAACTCGGCATGGCCGCACAACAAACGGGAACACCTTCTGTTGAAAAAATGGAAGCGCTGGCCGATGCTTTTGTCATGGGTAAGGCTAATGTATATGGTGCAGCAACTTTTTATGATTTTTTAAAACCCGGAAACAAAGGAAAGAAAGTTTATATCTGTAATGGCAGTTCCTGCATGACAGCGGGGACACAAGAAGCATTGAAAGAAAAATTGCTGAAGCATTATCATGAAACGGAGATCGGGGAAATGTGCTGCCTGGGCCGTTGTCATGAAAACAGCTCATTTCATGTTGCCGGGAAAAATTATTCGGGTCTTGCAATTGATGAACTTGATGCTATACAGAAAAGCAATCCTGTTGTTGCTGATCAATACAATACCGCTTCTTATGGTACACCCGTATTAACCGCTGCGTTTCCCGGTATTAAAGAATATTATTCTGTTCTGGCTGATGCACTAAATAAATCGCCTGATGAATTATTAAATGAACTAAAAATTTCAGGTCTCCGGGGCCGGGGCGGTGCGGGATTTCCCATTGCCATAAAATTAGA
>CAZQGZ010000013.1:0-34086 GCA_964592935.1 uncultured Chitinophaga sp.
GGCGGATGCTTTGGTCCTGGTAGCCATAACTAAAGAATTTCTCGGGTTAAGTAAAGGTTAACGAAGTAGTGAAAATATTTTTAAGTATCTGTATTTCATAGCCAGAGATATTCACATTATGTGGATAAGGAGAGTGCATAAACCGCGGATGCAAGCCTGTACTGTGTCAGGCAATTTCTGCACAGTGGGTAACTGATTTCAGGAGAAATTTTTTTTGGAAAATCAACCGCTGTGTTGTAAAAAAAATCAGGCCATATCAACCACCTTTTCAAAGTCAAACAGGACAAGGGTTTTTGCAAACGGATCGCTTAAAAGTGCTGATTTTACAGGCATTTTTAAAGGACTGTATCCTCAAATGCCCGTTGGAAAAGGGTTACAGAAGTTTTATACCATCAAAAAAAAAGAAAAAAGAAAAAGCGCCGAAATTTTCGTTTGTGCGGGGCGTAAGAAACAGTGTAATCAAAAAATTTTATCCCGCTTAAAAAAGATTCCATCAAACAATGATGATGTTTTGATCTTTTTAAACCCGATGGATGAAAACAGCACTCGTAAACAACAGGGTAACCGCTGTCAAAGTACATTCCGGATACGATCCGGTATCAACAGCACAATTCCTGTTCTAAAAGCCGGTTTGGTTTTCAAATGGGCAATACCGGAAGTTTTTCGCATTTTTGCAGTGAGGAAGCCAAAAGAATGAAATCCGTTATTTATAACACATTGGCCGAAAAGAAAAGACAGGGGAAAAAATCCTTTGCTGTATTGATTGACCCGGATAAGGTCAACACATCTGTATTGGATGAACTGATCGGGCTTTGCCTCACCGCCAAAGTGGATTATTTCCTCGTGGGTGGCAGCCTGGTTATTTCCAATCATCTTGATCAATGTGTTCAGCATATCAAAAAGAATTGCGATATCCCGGTGATCCTGTTTCCCGGCAGCCCTTCGCAGGTAAGCAAATATGCTGATGCATTATTGTACTTATCATTGATCTCGGGCCGCAACCCGGAGTTGCTTATCGGGCAACATGTGGTCTCCGCTCCATTTGTTAAACAAAGCGGTTTGGAGATCATGCCCACGGGCTATATCGTTATTGATGGCGGCGCACCAACGACTGTTTCGTATATCAGCAATGCCGCACCCGTTCCTGCGGATAAAAATGAGATAGCCATGTGTACCGCCATGGCCGGTGAAATGCTGGGTATGAAATTAATTTATATGGATGCGGGCAGCGGCGCCAAACGTCCCATCACGGAAAGCATGATAAAGATCGTTGCCGAACATATCGAAGCGCCGCTTATTATTGGCGGCGGTATCATACACCCGGAAAAAGCCTACCTGAATTGCAAAGCCGGTGCTGATGTGATCGTAGTGGGCAATGCGATTGAAAAAGATGCATCCCTGATCAAAGAGATGAGTGATGCCGTGCACAGCGTACCGGTTCTCAGGGCATAGTCATTTAACCAGGCTTTTCCCGCTATGAAATATTCCCTTCTTTTTTTAACCTGTTTCTGCTGCAGTACCATGACACGGTCACAACATGCCAATGTGATGATCAGTAATGCGAATGCCCCGGAAGAGCCCAGTATCATCATGAACACCAAAAACCAGCGGTATATGGTGGCCGGGGCCAACATACAATCTTCTTATTATTCATCCGATTCGGGACGCAGCTGGAACAATCTTCAATCCGGAACTTATTTGTACCGGATCACGATCAGCGGAAAAATATACACGCAAAAAATTATAAGGCTGGAATAACAATCAATCTTACTGCAGGGTTTGGAGACTTACCCTCGTCGGTGTTTCCTTTCCTGCAATAATACTTTTCGAACTCAGGGCCACTGATTTGATGATCATCGCCATGTGTACCGCTATCACCAGGGAAATGTTGAGAATGAAATTAATTTAAAAGAATGCAGTCAACTGCAATAATGCATTATGACAGGGGCAAAACCGACGCCTGAAGAAAGAGACCCCATCAAATGGAATTTCCTTTTAGAATATTGATCCTTGATAACTCCTCACACATTGCCCAATTTTTTTTGTGTTTATTAATTTTTTAAAGATAAATTAGTGGCAAACTAAAACTGTACCTTCCATATGTTTTTAAAGTCAATTAACAGGATCCACAAGGCTAAACTCATTTTTTTCCTGTCTCTTTTTTTACCCATTCAACTCTGTGCGCAGTCCAAAAAAGCAGCAGATGCTTTCAAAGATGGTTTCGAGTCCAGTCAAAAAAAGAATTATGACCAGGCCATTCAGTATTTCACCGAAGCAATTCGGTTATATGATAAGTATGATGCAGCCTACAATCACAGGGGGCTTGCCTATATGCGTTTGAGCAGGTGGGATGAAGCTATTTCGGATTTTTCAAAAAGCATAGAATTAGATTCCAGGTCGGCCGCCCCGTATATTAATCGTGGCAATTCATATAATGTCAAAAAACTGTATGACTTAGCCATTACTGATCTTTCAAAAGCAATTAACCTGAAACCCGATAAATCTTTTTTGGTGCTGGCCTATCAATTCAGAAGTTTTGCATATACCGAAAAAAATAAATTGGGAGATGCGATCACGGATATCAGCGAAGCGATCGAGCTGGATAAAAAAAATCCGGAACTTTATAATCGCAGGGGAGTTATTCATTTCAGCCTGAAATCATATTCTTCGGCTATAAAAGATTATACAGAAGCGATCCGCCTGGATCCCAACCTTATTGTAGCTTATACCAATCGGGCCGTTGCTTTTTTGTATTATGGAAAAGAAATTGGTTCTGATATTGAAATAGAAAAAGGATTCAGCGATTATAACGAAGCAATTCGTATTAAACCCAATAACGCCTTTCCTTTTGAAAAGAGGGCAATTGGATATGTCTTTCTTAAAAAATACGACCTTGCCTTGTTGGATTTTTCAGAAGCGCTTCGCCTGGACCCAAACAGGCATTCCGTTTATAATTCCCGGGCTTCATGTTATAAAAACAATGGTCAATATGAACTTGCCATCAGGGATTTTGAAATGGCGATCCGGCTGAATCCCGACGAAGGATTGTATTATACGAATATACTCGGCCCACTTGTTCGCATGTTGCAATTTGATAAAGCAAGAGAGTATATCGATCAACTGGAAAAAAAGAAATTAAATACAAACTTCGAAGACACGAAATTCAAGTATTACCGTTATTATCTAAAAGTTATCAGGGATAATATTCCTGCCAGCGAATACAATGAGGCTCTCATGAACCTCAATTTAGCGATTGGGGAGTATCAAACAGTTGCTGAAAACACATCCGAATCAAGATATACCAATCTGCTGGCTTTGAAAGGTTATATATTGGATAAACTCAACAAATTGGATGAAGCAAAGGATATTTATAACCAGGCATTGATCGTTAACGATAATCAACCTGATGTAAAAGAAGCACTGGTCAATATTGAAAAAAAGAAAGCTGTTATTGCACAAGGCGATAAAACACCACCTGCAATCGAATTGCTAAACCCGCATCCAAGCCGGGGTTTTGATATTGTTTCAGGTAAAGGAGAAACGATGGTGACTGGCCGCGCCGTGGATGAATCAGGCATCGTTTCCATAAAAGTCAATGGGAAAATAATTGAAAAAGTGGAAGAAGACGGATTGTTTTTCACAAACCTATTGTTGAAACCGGGGCCCAACACAATTTCCATAGTTGCGACCGATAAAAAGGGAAATACTGCCAACAAAACTTTTACTGTCACCGGTGCCCCTGTGGCGAATAAAAAAGAAACGGATGAACCTGTAATAACAGGAGTAACGCCAGGTTATTATGCTATTCTCATTGCCGAGAATAATTATGAGGATAAAAGTATTCCCTCCCTGCAAAACCCGGTGAATGATGCGAGGGAATTAAAAACTATTCTGGAATCCCAATACATTTTCAATCCTTCTACCATCGACACCCTTTATAACCGGAGTCGTGAAGACATCATGCAATCTATCGTTCAACGATGCAATACGATGACAGAAAATGATAACCTTATTATCTTTTATGCCGGACATGGCATTGCAGAGAAAGACAAATTCGGAGATGTGGATGGATATTGGATACCGGTTTCAGCCAGGCGGGGTCAAACTTCAACATACATCTCCGCAAGCGATATCAATATTGCATTAAAACGAAGCAATGCCAAGCATATCCTGGTGATCGCCGACGCCTGCTTCAGTGGTGCGTTTACAAGATCTTTACCACCAGATGCGTCCAAAGGCATTCAAAAGCAATATAAGGTTCCCAGCCGCAAAGTAATGGCAAGCGGTAACCTTGAACCGGTTCCAGATAACAGCAAGTTCATCTATTATCTCAAGAAAACGTTACAGGAAAATCCGGATAAATACCTGAGTGGAAAAAAACTGTTCGATAGTTTTTATGATGCGATTCTCAGCAATACTGAAAACCTTCCGCAATATGCGGCGATTAAGAATGTGGGAGATGAGGGAGGGGAATTTATTTTTATTAAAAAGTGATCAGAAGGAATAGTATTAACGCAACTCCTCCACCTTCACCCTTGCCGGCGTTTCCTTTCCTGCAATAATACTTTTCGAACTCAGGGCAACTGATTTGATGATCATCGCCATATTTTCCATATCCAGTGTTTCGACCTGGTCACTTAGTTTATGATAATTCGGTTCGTTGTCCATTTTCGAGGTAGAGATGGTATGCGCCGGTACACCCAGCATGGCCAGTGTGGCATTATCCGAGCGGTAAAATAATTGTTGTTCCGGGTACGGATCCGGGTAAAAAGTAAAACCGGTTCCTGCAAGATCCCTGGCCAGGATTTCCCCCATATTTGATTTCTCGTACCCGGTGATATACGCTGAACTCTTTCCCCACTTGCTTTCCGTACCGATCATTTCAATATTAAACAAGGCCATGACCTTATTGGCATCCACCTGCCCGGAAAAATAACCGGAACCAAACCCGCCGATTTCTTCAGCCGTAAAAGCGACAAACACAATGGTCCGTTCATTATTATTCAACCCTTTAAAATATTTTGCAAGCAGGATCACGGCGGTAGTCCCGGCGGCATCATCATTGGCGCCGTTGTAAATGGAATCGCCGTTCAGCGGCTGGCTGCTGACCCCGAGATGGTCATAATGAGCTGAAAAAATTACGAACTCCTCTTTCCTGGATTTCCCTGGGATCACACCGACCACATTGGCGAGTTTCTGTTCACTGATCTCATGCCTGGCTTCGATCACAAATTCTTTCGGAACAGTATTGTTCAAAATGAACACCACATTTTTATCCGTTTTGAACTGGGAACGTTTCAACCGGGCCAGCCGGGGAAAATCAGCAGCCAAACTTTCATCCACAAGCACCAGGAGGTTTTTATTGGCATGCAAAAACCCGGATGCTTCTTCCCGGAGACGGGCCCCGGCTTTGATAAAGGCTACCCCGTAACCCGAATGCTGATCGATCTTCAATGCAGGAGAACAGGTGACCACCATCAAACGTTTCGGATCAATCGCCACGCCATCGAATGTGGCCGCCGCGCTGATAAAACGCGGACGCACCAGCGAAAATTCCTGGCGATAGGACCCGCTGTTATTCCAGGTCTGCAAACCGATGGCTTTAAATTCAGCAACAATAAAATCAGCCGCTTTTTCAATACCCGGCGTGAATACTTTCCGCCCGCGCAGATCATCCGATGACAGGGTTCTCTCGATCCGTTCCGCTTCGCTTGCATTGATCACCGCATTGATATCCTGCGCAAATAAAAAAGAGGTTGTTGAAACCAACAACCCCGTCAACAGGGATATTTTCATATTTATCTATCTTTTGAAATAAAATTCCAGGTTATTTACAATTATCCCGGAAAATTGACATTTCACCTACAAGCTCATCATCTCCTTAAACTTCACTGTCTGCCTCCGGCTCACTTCAATTTTTTCGCCGCCCTTCAGATCCAGCAATAAACCGCCATTGAAATAGGGTTCGATCTTTTCGATCATCCTGAGATTCACGATATGTTTCCGGTTAGCCCGGAAAAATGTTTTTTCATCCAGTCGTTCTTCCAGCGCATTGAGGGATTTTAAAATAAGCGGTTTATTGGTGCCGAAGAATACCTTGGCATAGTTACCTACACTTTCGAACAGCCGGATATCACTTAGTTTGACAAACCAGCAGCGTTCTCCGTCTTTCACAAAGACCTGGTCATTTTCTGTCAGCAGGCTGTTGTTTATGTTTTCACCCTCTTCTTTTGATTCCTTATGTTCAGTCATCTGCAACTTCTGAACAGCATCAGCCAGTCTTTTCGGCTCGATCGGTTTCAGGAGGTAATCCAGCGCATTGACCTCAAATGCTTTTAATGCAAATTCATCATAAGCGGTGGTAAAGATCACCTGGGGACTTTTTTCCAGTTGAGAAAGCATATCGAATCCGGTCTTACCCGGCATCTGGATATCGAGAAAAATCAGATCAGGATGCTGGCTCTCGATTTTTGCAATGCCTTCATCAGCATTGGCGGCCTCGTCCACAACTTCCACTTCGGGAAATTCCTGCAGGAGTTTTTTTAATTCTGCTCTTGCCAGTCTTTCGTCGTCTATAATGATTGCTTTCATGTTGAGTTGTTTACAGTTTAAGGTTGATGTTTAAGGTTAAAATCCAAACTTTTAAAGTCTCTGAAAAACGGAGGCCTGCCTGCCTGCCCAACAAGGACATTAAACGTTAAACCTTAAACTAAATTCACCGGCAATAAAACGCGGGCTTCTACCAGGGAGCCATTGATCTGTTTGATGTCAAAGCTGGCCTTATCGCCGAATAACAAATTCAATCGGTTGGTTGTACTGGAAATTCCAAATCCCTCTGCACCTGCTTTATACCCGTTTAATGAACCGGTGTTCTGAACAACCAGTTTATGAAAATCTCCTTCAAAATCTGAGATCACTTTTACCAACCCGCCATTGATCTGTTTGCTGATACCGTGTTTGATGGCATTTTCAACAAGCGTCTGCAGCATCATGGGCGGAACGGGCTGATCGAGGGTGTCATCATCAATGTCATATTCAATTTTCAGCCGGTCCTCAAATCGCATATTCTCCAGGGCCAGGTAATCTTTTACAATATCAAGTTCTTTCCCGAGTGTTACCGTTTCCACTTTCTCCACCAGCAGGCTGCTGCGAAGGATATTGCTTAATTCGGTGACCGCTGCCCTTGCCCGTTGCGGATTTTCATCCACCAGGGCGCGGATGCTGTTCAGGGAATTAAAAATAAAATGAGGATTGATATGCGCCTTGATGGTCTGCAATTCCAGTTCTTTGACTAATGCTTCCAGCCGAAGGGTGTCCAGTTGCTGTTTCCGGCTCTTGGTAACGTAATGATACATGAAATAGATCAGGCTCCAGATAAAGAAAAGGATAAAATAAGAGAAAGCATTAAAAAGTATGATCAGCAACTTATTGACAAAAACATTCACCCCCTCCCCTTTCAGCAAGGCCTGGTCTTCAGCCTTCAGCAAATTGGCCCCGATGAGTATCTCAATTGTAATAAAAGAAGCAATCAATGCAAGCGTGAAAGTGAGCACAAAAAATTGCAGGACCTGTTTGTTTAAACTCTTCTGCAATATTCCCACCCGGGTAATGATCTCCCGCATGATATGAGAGATAACAAGGCCTATAACAATAAAAATTCCCAGTCTCCAGAAATAATCAGGGTTAAGTTTGTCAAATGAAAAAGCAAAAAAAATGTTGATCAGGGCAAAACTGCCCCAGCCGATCAGTTGAAAGAGCCAGTATTGCCTCCATTTCTTTTTCATCGTTTTCAAAGCTAATAAATCTTCCCGGCCTTCATGGAATAAATATACCAGTGGTGAATTGCTTCTACAAATGGGAGGTATGGGGTGGTTTTTATTCACGGATCATTGATCGGGTACAAGTTTCCGCTCTTTGCCCTTAAAAAATATTTAACAAAATGGAGAAATTTCATAATTTGTCTGCTGCAGATCCCGCAGATCAGAATACGCGCGGATGATTGGGGTATTAATCTGCAAAATCAGCGAGAAAATTTGCTAAATCTGCGGGAATACATTGTTATTATTTTCAAAATCAGGAAACATCAAAACAGGATATCTCTATTACTATCGGAAAGAAAATCCTAATTTTACCCCGTCTAAACCATTGTAATGGAAATTACACCCGGACCGCTTTTAAAGACCATAGATTCTCCTGCCGACCTCAAGAAATTACCCCGGGAAAAATTACACCAGGTATGTGATGAATTGCGCCAGTATATTATTGATGTAGTCAGTGTTTATGGCGGTCATTTTGGCGCCAGTCTCGGCGTGGTGGAACTCACGACGGCCATCCATTATGTGTATAATACTCCTTACGACCAGTTGGTCTGGGATGTGGGGCACCAGGCATACGGACATAAAATATTGACCGGCCGCAGGGATCGTTTTTTCACCAACAGGAAATACAACGGATTGAGCGGTTTCCCCAAACGCAGCGAAAGCGAATACGATACATTCGGTGTCGGACATTCTTCCACTTCCATATCTGCAGCATTGGGTATGGCGATGGCGGCCAGCTATAAAGGAGAAAAAGACAGAAAGGTTGTTGCTGTGATCGGGGATGGTGCGATGACAGCCGGGCTGGCCTTTGAAGGAATGAACCATGCCGGTGTTTCGGATGCAGATATGCTGATCATTTTAAATGACAACTGCATGGGCATCGACCCGAATGTGGGCGCATTGAAAGAATACCTCACCGATATCACCACCTCACCAACTTATAATAAAGTAAAGGATGATGTCTGGAAGCTAATGGGTAAATTACCCGTTGGCAAACGTTTTACACGGGCCATGGGTCATAAACTGGCGGAAGGTTTAAAGGGAATGGTCAGCAGCAGTTCTAATCTTTTTGAAGCGCTTAAGCTCCGGTACTTCGGACCGATCGACGGGCATAATGTGGCCAAACTGGTGGATACATTAAAAGACCTCCGGAATATTCCCGGTCCGAAGATCCTGCATATCATCACCACCAAAGGAAAAGGATATGCATTAGCGGAGAAAGATCAGACCAAATGGCATGCTCCCGGTTTGTTTGATAAAATAACCGGTGAAATACAAAAGAAGAAATTTGATTTACCCCAACCGCCCAAATACCAGGATGTATTCGGACATACCATCATTGAACTGGCTGAAAAGAATGATAAGATATTCGGCATCACCCCGGCCATGCCTTCGGGGTCCTCATTAAAGTTCATGATGGAGAAATTGCCGCACCGGGCCTTTGATGTGGGCATTGCCGAACAACATGCCGTAACCTTAAGTGCGGGTATGGCCACTCAGGGCCTGAAAGTTTTCTGCAATATTTATTCATCCTTTATGCAAAGGGCTTATGACCAGGTGGTGCATGATGTAGCCATTCAAAAACTGCCGGTGATTTTCTGTCTTGACCGGGCGGGACTGGTTGGAGATGACGGACCCACACACCATGGTTGTTATGATATTGCTTTTATGCGCTGTGTACCCCATATGATCGTGAGTGCGCCGATGAATGAAGGCGAATTAAGAAACCTGATGTACACGGCACAGTTAGATTCCACCAAAAATCCTTTTGTCATCCGCTACCCGAGAGGCGAAGGCGTGATGCCGGAATGGAAAACAGAAATGAAGGAAATTGAAATCGGCAAGGGACGCAAATTGAAAGACGGAAAAGATATTGCTATTCTTTCACTGGGCCATCCGGGAAATTTTGCTGCATCGGCGATCCGGGATCTGAAAAATGATGGTATTAACCCGGCGCATTACGATATGCGCTTTGCAAAACCACTGGACGAAGCAATGCTGCATGAAGTATTCTCCACGTTCCATAAAATAATAACAGTTGAAGACGGAACGGTTGTGGGAGGGTTTGGTTCTGCCGTATTGGAATTTATGAACGAACATAAATACAAAGCTGAAATCAAAATACTGGGTATACCAGACCGCCTGGTTGAACATGGTACACCCAAAGAACTTCAGCGGGAATGCGGGTATGATGCGGAGGCGATAAAGCAGGCTGTACTGGATATGATCAAAGGGAAAATAAATGTTTCTTCTTTGGTTCGATAATCTTTGTCTCACAATTTTTAATTTAAACATTAACTATGGCTACCGTAAATGTATATCTCACTTTTAACGGCAATTGCGAAGAAGCATTTAATTTTTACAAATCTGTTTTCGGCGGGGAGTTCCCTTTTATAGGCCGGTTTAAAGACATGCCTTCGCAACCCGGGCAACCAGCCATGCCTGCAGAGATGGGAGAAAAGATCATGCATGTTTCATTACCCATCAGCAACGAAACCATGATCATGGGCAGCGATACCGGCGGGGAATGGGGAGCCACTTATCAACCCGGAAATAATTTTTCAATCTCTGTTAATGCATCTTCTAAAGATGAAGCGGATAAGTTATTCAATGGCTTATCGGAAGGCGGTAAAGTAACCATGCCCATGAATAACACATTCTGGGGAGCTTATTTCGGTATGTTCACAGATAAGTTTGGCATAGGCTGGATGGTGAATTTTGATACACAGCCACAGCAGAAATAAAAACCCGTAATTCAAACTAAACCACTTTTATATTCCGGGCCCGGACCCGGATCAATTAATTATTGTAACTTCCGTTAACTTTCCTGAATATCTGTTTGATAGTATGAGATTAGCTTTTATTTGTTTAATATGTTTCTTTTTACCAATCCTTGCTCCGGCACAACTGGGTATTGGTGTTAAAGCCGGCCTCAATTTTGCCAATGTATCCAAAACAGCCGGTTTTAATAACCGCAGCCGCACGGGGTACCTGGTCGGAGGATATTTTTCACCAAGGGCCAAAAAATTATTCGGCTTCCGGTCAGAACTGATTCTTTCCCGCCAGGGATACGATTATAAAACCAATACCAATACGGGCAATGTAAACCTGGATTACCTCTTATTACCTCAGCTGATCATTCTTCATTTCACAAAAAAATTCCAGGTGCATGCGGGCGGCCAGATCGCTTTTTTATTAAATGCCAAAGTGGACAGTACCGGGGGCAATAACAACGGTAGTCTTTTTGATTACTTCAACCGTTTTGATTACGGCCTGGTTGGCGGTGCAGAAGTTTCTCCCATCAGCGGATTATTCATCGGGGCCAGGATTAACGTCAGTTTCAACAGCGTCAGCAAAACGGCCCCGGCAGGGGGCTACTGGCCAAACTTTGTTCCCCGCGTGGATGCAAAAAATAATGTAGTGCAGGTATATGCCGGTTGGCGGTTTTAAGGCGAATGGGGAATGCCGTGTGGCGGGCAGGATATCCGTGATCAGGAATGCCCCGCTGACTGCTTGCCATACTCCAATAACTCCTTAAGAAAATTTTAACGGCTTCCGGAAAAATACTTTATGGATTTTCATTGAACAGTTATCTCATCATTTCCAAAGTGGCTGTTATATGAAGATCTTCCGCATCCTGCTCTTTTGTAGCCTTCTTGTTCTGGCTTTAACCTGGCTGAGTTTTTCAAAAACCGGTAAACGGGCAAGCACAATCAATCTTCCGAAACATCATATTATTTATCCTGGACATAATCTCACATATGAAAAATTGCAGCAAAAAGCAGCTATTGCGTCCAGGTTTGTACAGCAAAAAGGATTCAATGAACAAATCTGTTTCATGGTTGATATGAGTCTTCCTTCGGGACAAAACCGGTTCTTCATTTACAATTTAAAAAAAGATACGCTTGCCGCATCGGGCCTCGTGGCACATGGCAATTGTTTTCAAAGCTGGCTGGAAGGAAGAAAATACAGCAATGAAGTGGGATCGGGCTGCACTTCGTTGGGCAAATACCGGGTCAGCTATCCTTATACCGGCAAGTTCGGTTATTCCTATAAGTTAGTTGGCCTCGACAGCACCAATGACCGGGCATTTGAAAGGACCGTGGTCCTTCATTCCCATAGTTGTGTGCCCGAAACGGAAGCGTTGGATGAGATTTGCCAGAGCAACGGTTGTCCCATGGTATCACCCGGCTTCCTCAGGCAATTGAAGTCAATCATCAACACGTCAAAAAAACCGTTATTGCTCTGGATCTATGAATAAAAAAACCGCCCCGTCAGATCCGGGGCGGTCCTTATTTCTTTTTACATCAACTTATACCCTTGCTGTTTTAAAGCTTTTTACCAATTGAGCATCCATGGTAATTTCCGTATTCAGTAATTTGCTGATGGGACAGTTTGCCTTTGCATCGGCAGCATATTCTGCAAAAGCCGCAGCCTTGCATTTGGGCACTTTGGCTTTTACTTCCAGGTGACTGCCGGTAACGGCTCCGCCTTCCAGTGTTACCGTGCAACGGGTTTCTATACGGCCCGGCGTGAATCCGGCCGCACCCAATACAAAACTTAATTTCATGGAAAAACAACTGGCATGGGCAGCCGCCACCAGTTCTTCAGGGTTGGTAAAAGTGCCGTCTTCAAAGCGGCTCCTGAAATCATAGTTTTTATTTTTTATTACCCCGGACTGGGTGGTTACTTTTCCACTACCTTCTTTACCGGATCCTTTCCATTGTGCAGTTGCGAAATGTTTCATGCCTTATTTTTTTTGGTTATTATAATTGGTTTGAATCTTCCAGTTCCGCCAGGCGGTTCTCTGGTTCATTATATTCTATAATAAAATTATTTTTCCCTTCCCCGATCATGATCTTCAGGAATTTCTGTTGCACCAGTTCCAGCAGCGATAAGAAAATAAAAATGGCATGCACTTTATTTTCCGTGTGCTCAAAAATTTTTTCAAAGGATAGAGTCCGTTGTTCCCTTGCCATGTTCAGCATCTGGTCCCGGCTGCCTTCCATGGTATAGTTATACCGTACAACGGTATGCACAGGTTTGCTGATGCGGTCGCTGTATTTCTGCATGGCCCGTTCAAAGGCCCGCATCAGTTTGAACAGGGTTATGTTTTGTATTTCTGTGCCTTCACCGGCTTCCTCCCCTATCCCGGCCAGTTCGTGCTGAATATTTCCCCTTTTTACCATCAGCATCCGCATGGCTTCCATTTCAGCCATCTGGGCAGAGGCTTCTTTGAATTTTTTATACTCCAGTATCTTATTGATCAGTTCCTGGCGGGGATCAATTTCATTGCCCTCCGCATCCACTTCTTTGCGGGGCAGGAGCATTTTGGCTTTGATCCGCATCAGGGTGGAAATAAAAAGAATAAACTCGCTGCTGAGTTCAATATTGAGTTCTTCACTCTGATGTATATACTCCAGGAAATCATTGATGATTTTCGTAATGGGGATATTATAAATATCAAGCTCATCCCTTTCAATAAAGAAAAGCAACAGGTCGAACGGACCTTCAAACTGGGGTAACTTTATCTGGTAAGATGCAGGTTGCACAAAAAATTAATGAATAAAATAAAGTCCCGTTCTTAAACAGGACTTTACAAATGTAAGGAAAATACCTTCTTCAAAGCCCCTGATTTTCCCCTTTACTTCTTCAGCGCATCGCGGATCTCCCGGAGCAGAACTATGTCTTCAGCTGGTGGCGGAGGAGGAGCGGCTGCTTCTTTTTTCTTGGTAGCATTCATAGCCTTGACAATCAGGAACAGGACCAAAGCAATTAAAATAAAGTCAATCACTGCCTGGAGGAAGAGTCCCACCGGGAATACCGTATTACCAATCGTAAGGCTGACTTCAGACATGCCTCCTTTACCCATGATCAGGGCAATAATCGGCATGATAATGCTTTCGGTTAGTGCTGTTACAATTTTACCAAATGCACCGCCAATGATAACGGCTACTGCCAGGTCAACTATGTTGCCTTTCATTGCAAATTCCCTGAATTCTTTCAACATACTCATAAAAATTGGTTTTAGTGATTATAAAAATAAACAGGTTGTTCAAAAATATATTTTGATACCATCATTTTTTTATCATGTTATTTTCATTCAGGCTGGTATTATTTTTTCATGCCCGGGAACTGCATATTCAGGCTTTTGAGCAACTCATATAACCGGCTGGCAATGATAAACTCTTTATACCAGTTCTGATCCGAGGGCACAATGGTCCAGGGCGGTGTATGGCAGTTATTAAAACAATCCTCATACGCCTGCATATAAATGTCCCAGAGCCTGGCCTCTTCAAAATCCTTTTCGTTGTACTTCCACATTTTTGAAGGATCTTTCATCCGTTCAGTCAGTCTTTCATGTTGTTCTTCTGGTGAAATATGCAGGTAGAATTTCAGGATATGCGTATTATTATGTTCGGTCATCAATTGTTCAAAATCAGTAATGGCTTTCATCCTTTTTCTGGCGGTCTCATCATCACACCATTTATGCACCCGGGTCACCAGGATATCTTCATAATGTGACCGGTTGAAAACCTGGATCATTCCTTTGGCCGGTGCATACTCATGAATACGCCATAAAAAATCGTGAGACAGTTCTTCCGGTGTTGGTGCCTTATAGGATTTAACGGTGACACCCTGCGGATTCATATGGGTAAATACATTCCTGATCACACCATCTTTCCCGCTTCCATCCATTCCCTGTATGACCACCAATACGGAATGCTTGTTTTCCGCAAATAAGAGGTTTTGAAGATCATCCAGTTCATCCAGGATCTTTTCCAGTTTTTCTTTGGTTTCCTTTTTATCCAGGTCTTTGGGCGCCCGGGTACTGATTTCTTTTAAAATAATTTTTTCCATGAAGCGGTTTGTATTTACTGCAATATACTGCAGGAAACAAACCCGCTTACCACTGGTAAAAAAAAACACCGGTTCTGTTCCTGTTTGCTGACCTTTGCACCCTGATTTTTTTTTATGAAAGGAAAGTTGATAAGCTGGGGTATTTTTATCGTTCTGTGTTTTATCTGGGGAAGCTCATTTAAATTAATGCGGGACAGCAGCATGGCGCTTTCTGCCCCCCAGATCGCAGCCATCCGGATAGGCTCTGCCGGTTTGGTATTCCTGCCCTTTGCGTTTTTTCATTTTTCAAAAATTCCACGGGTTAAAATCGGGTACGTGATACTCAGCGCAGTATTCGGCAACCTGCTCCCGGCCTTTTTATTTGCCATCGCCATGACCAAAATTGATGGTTCTTTGGGGGGTATTCTCAATTCACTTACTCCTATTTGTGTGGTAGTGGTCAGCATTCTTTTTTTCAAAACGCGGATCGGAGCCCCGAAAATCATGGGGGTAGTCACCGGTTTTATCGGATTGGTATTATTGACGATCTACCCGGCCATGATGGGAGAAAAAAACATACGTTTCGACAATATAGGTTATACCTTACTCATTGTCGTTGCCACTTTCCTGTATGGCATCAATGTGAACATGGTTTATCATTACCTGAAAGGCATTAACCCCATTCATATTGCAACCGTTTCGCTGGCCTGTATGATCATTCCAACAGGCCTGGTATTATGGCAACAGGGTTTTCTTCAGCTTGATTTCAATGATAAGATCATAAAAGATGCTGTCCTCATGTCGGTAGCGCTTGGTATCGTAGGCAGCGCCATAGCTACAGCTCTTTTTTATATCCTGGTGCAAAGAGCCGGGGGTTTATTCGCGTCCCTCGTTACTTACGGCATTCCGTTTGTTGCTATATTCTGGGGCTTTATGGATGGAGAAAATATAACCTGGATAGAAATCATCTGCCTGAGCATTATCCTTCTGGGAGTATATCTCGCGAACCGCCCCGACAAAAAAAATAAGGAGACAACAGCAACCTGAGAAGATCATACCGCCATGATCTCTTTTTCCTTCAGGCCAAGATGTTTTTCCACGGCGGAAATATATTTACCTGTCAATTCCTGCATATCGGCTTCCGCATCTTTAGCAGCATCCTCACTCAAACCGTTTTTCTGCAGTTTTTTTATATGCTCAATGGCATCCCGGCGGATATTCCGTATGGCGATTTTGGAATTTTCACCTTCATGGTGGCATTTTTTAACGAGTTCTTTTCTTCGTTCTTCGGTAAGTGGAGGTAAAAAAAGACGGATGATGTTCCCGTCATTCTGCGGGTTAATACCAATATTGGCTGCGATGATCGCTCTTTCAATAGGCTGCAGCATATTCTTCTCCCAGGGCTGAATAGACAATGTACGGGCGTCCATCACGCTGATATTGGCGACCTGGTTGACCGGCATGGGTGAGCCATAATAATCTATCATGATGCCGTCCACGATCTGCGGGTTGGCTTTGCCCGCCCTGATTTTTAATAACTCTGTTTCCAGGTGACCAATTGCTTTTTTCATATGGTCTTCCGCTGATGAAAAGATGGATGCTATATCTTCTGCCATAATATTTTTTTTTGAAAGAATCCCGCCAGCTGCGGGAAAACAAAGCTAATGAAAGAGTAGAATTTACGGGCAGTATCCTGCCAGAAAAATTCAGCTGTTTTGATGAATTTGTTTTATAAACAGTGAGGGTAATTCAATTCTGATCAGCGGTCGATGCCTCTTTGGTCAGTGTAACCACTTTTGTTGTTGTTTTGAGTTCGGTGGATCCGTCGCTTCTTTTTGCAATAACCATTTTACGGCGGGGCCTGATATAATACAAAATCCCCAGGCCGGTAAAAGAAAGTGTCAGCATGATCAGCAACAGGTAATTGGGCCCGAAAGATCTGCCAAAATAGGCCAGGCTGATAAACCCAATATTGATAATGACACAGGTATAGGTTACCGCGGCATGACTCAGTCCCCTGTCAAGCAAAAGGTGATGAACATGATTCCGGTCAGGCGTAAAAGGAGAGCGGCCTTTTAAAATACGGGTGCTGAATACACGCAACGTATCCAAAAGGGGAACGATCAGGATAGCAAAGCCGATCGCAACAGCCGATTCCACTGGCACGGAAACCAACGGGGTATTGGCAATATTTATGAACTTAATGACCAGGATTGAATTGACCAGGCCGATCATCAGCGAACCCGAATCGCCCATAAATATCCTGGCGGGATGATGATTGAAAATCATGAATGCCACTAAACTGCCGGCCATGGAAAATGACAACAGGGCATACGCCTGCTGATTGACCACAAAGAAATAAACACCGAAAACAAGCATACTCAGAATGCCGAGGCTGGCAGCCAGCCCGTCAACACCGTCTATGAGGTTAAAGGAATTGATAACAACGATAATGGTCAGATAGGACAAGGCAAGTCCAAACCCTTCGGATACAGATTCGAATCCAAATAAACCATGCATGCTATCGAGCCTGATACCGCCAAGATGAATGAGAATGGAGGCGGCAATGATCTGGCCTATGAATTTCTTGGACGCCGACAGGATCATCAGGTCGTCTTTTAGCCCCAGGAAAAAAATAACAAGGGCTGCCGCAAAAAAGTATTGAAACTCGGGGTTCAGGTATCCCTGGATCGATAAGAGAGAAGCCATTAAAAAACCCGCAAAAATACCCACACCGCCCAGGGATGCAACCGGTGTGGTATGGAGCTTTCTTTCATCCGGGATGTCATAAAGATTTTTCTTTTCGGCAACCTGTAATATGATCGGTATGGACAGAAAAGTGATGATAAATGAAACGGAAGCAGTCAAAAAAACGTCTAAGACAAGCATCTAAGCAGTGTTTTCTAATTCAAAAATACTAACCCGTGGTTTTTCAGACCCATTTTTATTTCATTAAGGTTCAGGACGAATTGGATATGCCGCAGATTGATTGAACTGGCTGGCTTTTGTATTCAAAAAGATTGCACTTTTGCAGCGCGAATCCCGACTTTGAGCGGGAAAGATACAAAAAGTTTAATAAGAACCTATTTTTTATGCCTGAACTTTCATCCATTGCCACACAAATAAGACGTGATATTATCCGGATGGTGCATGGGGCCAGCAGTGGCCATCCGGGGGGGTCTTTGGGTTGCGCCGATTTTTTAACCGCCCTATATTTTAAAGAAATGAAACATAACCCTTCTTTCAGCATGGATGGGGTGAACGAAGATGTTTTTTTTCTTTCAAATGGCCATATTTCCCCGGCATTTTATTCCACGCTCGCCCGTTCAGGATATTTTGATATCAAAGAACTGGCCTCCTTCCGAAAATTAAACTCCCGTTTACAGGGTCACCCCGCCACCCATGAACACCTGCCCGGTGTACGAATTGCTTCGGGTTCATTGGGGCAGGGAATGAGTGTGGCTATCGGGGCTGCCCTTGCAAAAAAATTAAACGGGGATAAGCATATTGTTTTTTCCCTGCATGGAGATGGCGAACTGGATGAAGGCCAGGTATGGGAAGCCATGATGTTTGCTGCCCATCACAAAGTGGATAATCTTATTTCCACGGTTGACTGGAACGGGCAGCAGATCGACGGGCCCACCGAAAATGTGATCAGCCTCGGGAATATCCGTCAGAAATTTGATGTGTTTGGCTGGGTCACACTGGAAATGAACGGCAATGACATGGAAGATGTTACCCATACTCTGGAGAAAGCCAGGTCAATAACCGGCCAGGGGAAACCCATTGCCATCATGATGCACACCATCATGGGCAAAGGAGTAGACTTTATGGAAAACGATCACAACTGGCATGGCGTAGCGCCAAATGATGAACAACTGGCAAGAGCTTTGGCTCAGTTAACTGAAACAATCGGAGATTATTAAATGAGTCAGGAAGTCGGTAAGACCGAAAGTCCGAAAGATTCAAACATTTAGCTTCCGGCATTTCTGAAAAGCTACCAACGAAAATCAAGAAGTGTATTCCGGACTTTCCGTCTTTACTGACTTTCCGTCTTATTCGCTCCGTAACGAAATTTCCTGCGCGGCAGCTTTCCTGGAAGGCATCCAGGAAGCAATGAATGCAATCACAAAAACAGTGGCGCCCACCAGCACAAAATCCATAGCATGCAGTTTTACGGGAAAATAATTGATCAGGAACGAACCGCCGGTAAGCGGGATGAGATGAAATTTTATTTGCAATACAGCGATCAAAGCAGCGAGGCTCATCCCGGCCAGGCCACCAATAATAGCCAGCAAAAATCCTTCTGATAAAAATATTTTTTGAATGAACCAGTTATTGGCGCCCATGGCATGTAAGGCTGCAATATCTTTTTGTTTTTCCAGTGTAAGCATTCTCAATGCGCCGATCATGTTAAAAGCGGCCACCAAGAGTATCAGGCTGGCAATCGCATAAATCACCCAGCGTTCCATATTCATTACAGAATAAAGGCTTTTATTTTGCTGGTATTTATTTTGAATCTGACAGGCAGGGCCAAAGATCTGCCGCAGTTGATCCTTTACTTCCCCGGTGGCTCCCGGATCCCGGAGAGATATCTCGACCCCGCTGTACTCATTTTCGGTAAGCTTCATGGCCCTTTTAATGAACCCTATATTGGTAATGGCATATTTGTTATCAAAATCCTGCTGGATCAGGAAGGCAGCCGATGAACGTATGGTATCGTTGCTGATATCTTCCAGCAGGTTGATTTGTTCCGTATTACTTTTCCGGGGTAAATAAATTTTGAGTGGAAAAATATTCCTGTCGGCCCGGATACCCAGGGCGCCTTCCACCCCGGCACCCACAATCAGTTTAGGAACATCTGCATTACCCAGTTCATATTCGCCTGAGATCAAATGATCCGCAACCCCGCTGGTATACCGGTAATTTTCATCCACTCCTTTTAAATACACCACGGTTTGATAATCCCCGTTTTGCAAAAAAGCTTTCTCTTCCACCACCAATGAAAAATTCTTAATGCCGCTGAGGCCCTTCAATTTTTGTAACTGGCCGGGTGTAATGATGATTACTTTTCCGGATGCAGGAGAGATCTTCAGGTCTGTATAAAAAGTAGAGTAAAGCGATTTGACAAGGCCCTCAAATCCATTGAATACACTCAACACTAATATGAGCGCTGATGTACCTATAATGATGGCAGCAATACTTATCCAGGCAATGACATTAATGGCATTGGTCGATTTTTTTGCTTTGAAATACCGCCACGCAAACAAAAAATGCAAGGGTAAAAGAATTATTGATTATTAATTATTGATTATTCACCAGGTTGATTATTGTATGTTGCTCATTGACCATGGCCCACGGCCTATTTTCCCCCGTTCTTTTTTTCTTCTTCAATCTTTTTAAACACTTCTTCCATTTTAAAAACATGATCCAGCGTGTCGTCCCGGAAAAATTTCAGTACCGGTATACTGCGCAACTGGTGCCGCACCCTGGCTGCCAGTTCTTTTTTGATCTCGTGATGCCGGTCTTCTATTTTTTGCAGGGCCTTTTGTACATCCTTTACCTGGAAAAAACTGAGGTAAAATCTTGCTTCCAGCAGGTCCGGGGTCACTTTTACGGATGAAATGGATACCATGCCGCCATCGATCATGCTTAATCCCAGCCGTTGAAATATGGTATTCATCTCGCTATTCAGCAGGCCGGCTATTTGTTTCTGTCTTTTTCCTTCTTCCATAATTATTGAGTTTGCCGACCGCCTTCGTCTCGTTTGAAACGAGACTTCGGCGGACGATGTAAAATTAGTTACTTTGCTGCTCTGCATTGAAGCAAATTTCCATGAAGCAATACGCAAGGATCTTTCAATATTTTGTAGCTTATAAAGGCAAGATCTTTCTTTACTTTTTATTTACGTTGCTCAGTATCGTCTTTTCCATCGTTTCCATCGGCATGCTGATGCCATTCCTGCAACTGATTTTTACCGGCGAAGGCACGTTTAAATCAACCGGCAGTCCTGTTGTAAAATGGATCAATGATTTCCTGGCCAATGCGGTCAACCCCGATGATAAAATAAAAACCCTCGGGTTTATCTGTGTGCTGATGGTAAGTTTTATTTTACTGAAAAACCTCTTTCTTTACCTGTCATATTATGTCCTCAATCCCCTCCGGAATAAGATCGTGAATCATCTCCGGGAAGACCTGTATGATAAAGTGCTGCGGCTGCCCATTGGCTTTTTCAATGAAAAAAGAAAAGGCGACCTGATGAGCCGGATGACCAACGATGTGGGTGAAGTGGAGGGATCCCTGATCGGGGCCGTGGAAGGCTGGATACGTGACCCATTGACGATCACCGTCACCCTCGTGGTATTATTCCTGATCAGCTATGAACTCACGTTGTTTATTCTCATCCTGATCCCGGTGCTGGGTTTGGTGATTGGCCGCATTACCCGTTCTTTAAAAAAACATTCACAGGAAGTGGCAAAAAAATACGGCGAAACCCTTTCTACGCTGGATGAAACACTGGGAGGCCTCCGGGTCATAAAAGCATTTAATATTGAAAAAGTATTGCGTAATAAATTTTTCAGGACGAACGAAGAATTACTGAGGGCAAAAAATAATATCTCCTACCGGAGGGATCTTGCCTCTCCCCTTTCTGAAGTGCTGGGTGTAATATTATTTACTGCTGTGCTGTACTACGGGGGAAGACTTGTTTTACAGAACCAGTTGCTGGAAGCTTCCGCCTTTCTTGGCTTCCTGGGTATTTTCTATAATATCATTAACCCTGCCAAGGCCCTGTCCACTTCTTTCAGTAATATGCGGAAAGGCAGCGCTGCCATTAACCGCATCGAGGAGATCCTGAAAACTCCCATCACGGTTGATGACAACCCCAACGGTAAACAACTGCATGTTTTTTCAGATAAGATCGAATTCAGGAATGTAAGTTTTGCTTATGAGGATGCGGTCATTCTTGACCAGGTCAATCTCAGGGTCCTGAAAGGAAAAACTGTGGCGCTTGTGGGTTCATCCGGTGCCGGCAAATCCACATTAGCTGACCTGGTTCCGCGTTTTCATGATGTAACCGGAGGTGAAGTACTGATCGACGGCATCAATATCAAGGATTATTCGCTTCATTCTGTACGAAGCCAGATGAGTATCGTGACTCAGGAACCCATCTTATTCAACGACAGCATTGCCAATAATATCAAACTGGGTAAAGAAAATGCTTCCGAAGAAGAAATAACAGAAGCCGCAAAAATTGCAAATGCCCATGATTTTATCATAAGCAAGGAAGGAGGTTATCATAGCAATATCGGCGACCGGGGCAGCAAACTGAGCGGCGGAGAAAGACAACGTTTGACCATTGCCCGGGCCGTATTAAAAAATCCCCCCATACTTATACTGGATGAAGCCACTTCATCGCTCGATACAGAAAGCGAACGACTGGTGCAGGATGCGATCAACAATATGATGCAGAACCGCACCAGTATCGTGATCGCCCACCGCCTTTCCACCATCCGCCACGCCGACGAGATCATTGTCTTACAAAAAGGAAAGATCGTTGAAAGAGGAAACCATGAAGAATTACTGGCGCAAAATGGTTTTTACAGGAAGCTGGTGGATATGCAGGAAGTACGATAAGGCCCCTTCGGGGAATAAGAAATAAAAAATAAGAAATGAGAAATGAGAAAGTATTCGCTCCGGAAGAACAATTCCGTTTCTTAATTATTATACAAAACCAAAAATAATAAATGAAAATAATAAATATGAACGGAACACTTTCTCATTCCTTATTTTTTATTTCTCATTTCTAATTTTTCAAAACCTCCCTGCTAATAACCAACTTTTGAATTTCCGAAGTTCCTTCCCCGATGGTACACAACTTGGCATCGCGGTAATGTTTTTCCACCGGGAAATCTTTGGTGTAACCATATCCGCCAAAGACCTGCACGGCATCATTGGCAACCCGTACGGCCACTTCGCTGGCATAATATTTTGCCATAGCGGCTTCCTTGGTCACCGGTTGTTGACGGTTCTTCAGATCGCAGGCCTGTAATGTCAATAACTCAGCCGCAGCAATCTCTGTTGCCATATCGGCCAGTTTAAAAGAAATTCCCTGGAAACTGGCAATGGGTTTATCGAACTGGTAACGTTCCTGCGAATATTTTAATGCCGCTTCATAAGCTCCTTTGGCGATACCCAATGCGAGAGATGCAATGGATATACGTCCTCCATCCAGTACTTTCATGGATTGTTTAAATCCTTCCCCCACATCCCCCAGCCTGTTGGCATCCGGGATGCGGCAATCATCAAAGATCATTTCAGTGGTTTCGCTGGCCCGCATGCCGAGTTTATTTTCTTTTTTGCCTGCACTGAGTCCTTTTGTACCTCTTTCCACTGCGAATGCTGTTGAATTATTTTTCGCCCTGGGTTCACCGGTTCGGCAGATCACTACGGCAATATCCCCGCTGTTTCCATGCGTGATCCAGTTTTTGGTTCCATTGATCACCCAGTCGTTCCCCTCTTTCACGGCCGTGCATTTCATATTTCCCGCATCGCTGCCGGTATTGGCTTCTGTCAGGCCCCATGCCCCGATCCATTCACCGGTTGCCAGTTTGGGCAGCCATTTTTTCTTTTGTTCTTCATTAGCGAATGCCAGGATATGACCGGTGCATAATGAATTATGCGCAGCCAGGCTGAGCCCTATAGAACCGCAAACTTTAGCGATCTCCTCAATAATTGATTTATATTCAAAATAGGTAAGCCCGGCGCCACCATATTCTTCCGGCACCAGCACTCCCATCAATCCCAGTTTTCCCATTTCTTTAAAAACATGTACAGGGAATTCCTGGTTCTCATCCCATTTCATGACATGTGGCCCGATGTGTTGCTGTGCAAAATCACGGGCTGTTTGGGCAACATGTTTGGTCAGTTCGGCTGATTGAAAATTCATACAAAAAATTTTATGCTGCTGTAATAAGTATGCCACTCCATGTAAAAGGGGTGGCATAGCCTCCGCCTCCAATGATACAAACAAAGCTGCCTGCAGGCATTAAAGGCGCTGCAAGGTAAGGGAAAATAAAATACGCTAACAACCGTTAGTATAAAAAATCACCTGTTCCGCTTGTTTATATTCCGGGAAAAGTTATTTTTAGTTCCCGGATGAAAATCGAGGTTTCTTTCACCAATATAAAACTGGTAATATGAAAAAGGCTTTTATTACATTTTTTATTGTTTCTTCATTATCCGTTGCAACAGTTTATGCAGTGAGCGGGAGAAATAAAATAAAAAACAAATCCAAAACCGAGTGTAAGAAGAGTTGTCCCGAAACAAGGGCCTGTCATACAAAGGCAAATTGTCCCAATAAACCCGGGTGTATCTGCGAATAAAAGAATTGAAATCAATTTAAAGCCGCCCTGATAAAAGGACGGTTTTTCTTTTACTGCACACCTGCAATGCATTAATCTCCCGGGAAATAACCGGGAATCTCTTATTTGAATTCGAGTTCAAGGCCATCATAAGCCAGGTGGATACCATCGGGCAGTTCAGATTCAATTTCTTCATGCCGGCCCAGTTGATGTGAGATATGCGTGAAATAAGCATTGGGAACTTTTAATTCTTCCACCAGTTCAATGGCCTCTTCCAGCGTAAAATGTGAAATATGTTTTTGCCTTCGGAGGGCGTTCAGCACCATTACTTCGCTCCCCCTGATTTTTTCTTTTTCGCTTTCATCGATCCGGTTTGCATCGGTAATATAGGTAAAGCGTCCAAAACGAAAACCCAGCACCGGCATTTTCAAATGCCAGACCAGGATGGGAACAACAGGAATATCGCCCACAACAAAAGGTTCAAGTGTAATGGTGTTTAAATTGAGTTCGGGAATACCGGGATACCGGGTATCAGAAAATGCATAATAAAAATCCCTGCGCAATGCTTCTTCTGTCAGTGAATCCGCATAAAGATCCATGGGTTTTTTTGCATGAAAATTATAGGCTTTCACATCATCCAGTCCCGCCAGGTGGTCTTTATGCGGATGGGTGAAAACCACCGCATCAAGATGCTTCACTTTCTGCCTCAGCATCTGGTAGCGGAAATCGGGGCCGGTATCCACCACCAATGTTGTTTTGGCCGACCTCACCAGGATGCTTGAACGAAGCCGTTTATCTTTTTTATCTGTAGACAAACAAACTTCACAATCGCAGCCGATCATCGGCACACCACCGCTGGTACCGGAGCCGAGAAATGTTATTTTAAGCGGAGGATACACGGGTAAAAATAATAAGAAATGAATAATGAAAAATAAGAAATGAAAATGTGGCTTCGTAGCATTTCTTCATTTCTTATCTGGACTGACGTTATTTGCAATTGACTTTATTTTTTACAAACTAGGATGATTTCCTTTTCACTAAAGCCGGCTGGGTTGTTCAGCGGTTCTGTGTAGTGAAGAATCTTTACCCGGAAGCCGGCCTGTTCCAGGCGCCCGGATAATCCATCAGCACTGTAGATCCTCACATGGTCAGCCTGGCCGAAATGCTTTAAACGTTCTTCCGCTGTAGTAATAGAAGGATCCTCCAAAATTTCTCCATCCCGGAATGGGGTTTGCAAAAGCATGGTTCCCCCCGGCTTCAATATCCTGAATAATTCAGTCATTGCTTTTTTATCATCCCTCACATGTTCCAGAATATGAAAACAGATGACCAGGTCAATAATATTATCCTGCAGGCTGATGGACGTAATATCAAATTGATGGTCTGAGATAAATTCCCGCGAAAAATCGGAAGAAATATATTCGATACCCCGAACCTTCTTTAATACCCGGTACAAGGCTCTTGAAGGTGAAAAATCCAGCAGCTTTCCGTGTAATAAGTTTTCTTTTTGCAGCAAATCATATAAGCGGCGGTCCCTGGGCAAACTCCCGCACCGGGCACATTTTAATTCGCCGTTCTCCGGTCGGATGAAACGACGAAAGGAACCGTTGCAAACCGGACAATGATATTTTTTCCCCCGGAAAAAAAGGGAATATGTTCCTCTCAAAAAAGGTTCGGTCCGGAAAAGCAATTGTGGCGGCAGGATGGCCCGGGCGATCTTTTTAAGAAACAAATACATAACAAAGCAGGTTCACGGTGCAGGACAAATGAATATTTTTCAATAAAAAGGAAATGAAAGGATTTATGCTTCGGGCTCCAGTTTTGCAAGAATTTCCGCATACAATTTTTGGGATTCTTCTGAAAGTACACCGGCATTGATTTCCAGTTGAGGCAACAGGTCGACCAGGGTATTGATGCGTCCTTCTGTTTGCAAAAATTTATTCAGTACGACCACTTTTCTTTCTTCAAGGATGCAATAACCGCTCTGGAAACTGCCTCTTTCATAGCGCAGCACATAGCCGGCTTCTTCCGTAATAGTCTCTAATTTATCGAGCGTGGATTGAGTGTACTTCATGTGAATGGTCAATGGTCAATAATGAATCATTTCTGCAAATGTAAATTTCTTTAACCTGTAATATTTTAAATCAATTAATTATTTTCCACACTGCATTCACGATTCACCATTCACCTCACCGGCTTTGCATCTTGATCACCGGTACGATCATCTCTTCCAGACTCACACCCCCATGCTGGAATGTGTTGCGGTAATAATTCACATAATAATTGTAGTTGTTGGGATAACAGAGAAAATTATCTTCCTTGGCAAAGATGAATGATGAATTGATGGTAGGAACCGGCAAACCGATATCTCTCGGATCGCGGAAGGCCAGCACTTCTTTGGGTTCGTAATTCAGGTTACGGCCATGTTTATAACGCAGGTTGGTGGTTGTTTGTTTATCTCCGACAACTTTTACAGGTGTTTTAACCCGGACACTTCCGTGATCGGTGGCCAGCACCAATTTGATTTTTTTATCGGCAATTTTTTTCAATGCCTGGTGCAATGGGGAGTGCTCAAACCAGGACGCTGTGATGCTACGGTAACTCATTTCATCGCCGGCCAGTTCTTTTAGCACCTCCATTTCAGTGCGGGCATGACTGAGCATGTCCACAAAATTGTAGACGATCACATTCAGATCATTGTTTATCAGGTTATGTATATTATTCACGAGGTCGAGCCCGGCCTGGTTGTTTACCACTTTGGTATACGATACTTTCAGATCCCCCCTGCCCAGTCTTTTCAGTTGTGCCCGGAAAAATTCTTCTTCATACAGGTTCTTTCCTCCTTCCTCTTCATCATTTTTCCATTGTGCAGGAAATTGCTTTTCAATACCCGCCGGCATCAATCCCGCAAAAATGGCATTTCGGCAATACTGGGTGGCCGTTGGAAGTATGCTGTAAAAACTATCTTCCTCCAGGATCCTGAAACTTTCCGAAAAAATAGGTTGAATGGCCTTCCACTGGTCAAACCTTAAATTATCAATCAGTACAAAAAATAAAGGGATCCCTTTCTCGGCATGGGGCAGCACTTTAAACTGGAACATGGAATGGCTCATCACCGGGCCATCCGTGCTTTTGGGATTCACCCAACCGGCATAATTCCTGGATACAAATTTGAAAAATTCGGTATTGGCCTCGCTTTTCTGATTCTGTAAAATTTCCTGCATCTCGGGACTATCACTTTTTTCCATCTCCAGTTCCCAATAAACTAATTTTTTATAGATTTCCATCCACTCGTTGTAGTCCGGGTTGCTGTTCAAAGCGGTAAATAGATGCCTGAACTGCTGTTGATAGGCTGTGGTTGTTTTTTCCGCTACCAGTCTTTTATTATCAATGATCTTTTTGAGACTCAACCATACCTGGTTGGGATTGACGGGCTTGATCAGGTAATCACTGATCTGCGAACCGATGGCATCATCCATCAGGTTTTCCGTTTCATTTTTGGTGATCAATACCACCGGCAGCGATTGGTTCACTTCTTTGATCTTGGCCAGTGTTTCCAAACCGGTGATACCGGGCATGGTTTCGTCTAACAAGACCACGTCAACAGGATTTTCTTTTACAAAGTCGATTGCATCAAAACCGTTGGTGAATGTCTGGACCTCGTATCCTTTATTTTCGAGGAATAATTTCTGCGATTGCAGGCTTTCTATTTCGTCATCGACCCAGATGATTTTTGCTATTGCCATACATGTTACTGGTTTCTGGTTACTGGATTCTGGATTCTGGATTCTGTCAAATGGACTATCAAAAAAATGATAGTGCCGCGATAAGATAAACCAGCAACAGGCATCCGGCATCCAGAATCTGGTTTCCGTCCAAAAATAGCTTATTAAACCCTGCCTTTGTACATTTGCCGCCTGCTCTTCCTGAGCCTTTAACAAAAAAGCAACAATGATTTCTGCCCGCAAGATCATTAACGACCCGGTCTATGGCTTTATTACCATTGATCATCCTTTGATATTGCAGGTCATTTCACATCCCTGGTACCAGCGGCTGCGGAATATTCACCAGATGGCATTTGCACATCTTGTATATCCAGGGGCGGTTCATTCCCGGCTGCATCATTCCCTCGGCGCTTATCATTTAATGTGCACTGCACTGAATGAAATAAAAAGTAAGGGTATTGAAATAACAAGCGAAGAAGAACTGGGCGCCAAAGTAGCCATTCTATTGCATGATATTGGCCACGGCCCTTTTTCCCATGCCCTGGAAAATGAACTGATCAGGGATGTGCAGCATGAGGCCGTTTCCCTGCTCATCATGCAGGAACTGAATACGGAATATCATGGTCAGCTTCGGACAGCTATTGATATTTTCACTAACCGGCATCCCAAAAAATTTTTACACCAACTGGTGTCCGGTCAACTGGATGTGGACCGGATGGATTACCTGAACCGGGATAGCTTCTATACCGGTGTGGCAGAAGGTGTGATCGGTTATGACCGGATCATCAAAATGCTGACCGTGGTGGATGGTGAATTAATGGTAGAGGAAAAAGCCATTTACTCCATTGAAAAATTTTTAGTATCCCGGCGCCTTATGTACTGGCAGGTGTACCTGCATAAAACGGTTTTGAGCGCCGAAATGATGCTGGTAAAGATCTTTCGCCGGGCAAAAGAACTGATAGGAACAGGACAGCCTTTAAAAGCCGGATCGGATGACCTGGATTTATTTCTCCAACCGCATTCCCCGGATTTTTCCTTTGCACATCACCTGGGTACTTTCTGCCGGATCGACGATCATGATGTGATGGCCACCATCAAAAAATGGAACATGCATCCGGATAAAATATTAGCCACGCTTTGCCGTTCTTTGGTAGAACGGAATTTGCTGAAAGTGAAACTGCAGGCTACGCCATTTGATGAAGCCATGGTAAACCAGAAACGAAAAGAGGCCTGTCTTGCATTGGAAATCAGCGAAAAAGATACGGAGTATTTTGTTTTTACCGGTGAAGCCAGCAATACCACATATAACCCGGGGGATGAGCGGATCAATATCTTATTCAAGGATGGAACGATAAAAGATATCTCGCAGGTGGACAATGCCCTGATCCATTATAACAGCGGGCTTGCATATGGCGAGATTAAAAAATATTACATTTGTTACCTGAGAACTCAGTAAGTCATAAAAGTCAAAACCGGATCTGATATGACCCATTTGACCCATATGACCCATTTGACTTATATGACTGATTTAATCTGATATGAAATTTCCGGCTTCACAAATAGCACTGATGGTTAACGGCAAGCTTGAAGGCGATGCCACGATAGCTGTTAGCTCTTTTGGAAAGATCGAAGAGGCTGTGGAAGGACAGCTTACTTTTTTTGCCAATCCCAAATACGAAGATTTTTTATACAGCACCAAAGCATCCATTGTCATTCTTCATGAAGATTATGTGTTGAAACAACCCGTTCATGCAACGATCATCCGGGTGCCCGATGCCTATTCTGCTTTTGCAACGCTGCTCAGCAAATACCAGGAGATCATGCAGCAGCAACTGACCGGGGTGCAGGAACCCAGCTATATTTCCAAAACCGCCTCTTACGGGCAAAATGTATTTGTCGGCGCCTTTGCCTATCTCGGCGAACATGTAAAGCTGGGCAACAATACCAAAATATTTCCCCATGCTTTTATCGGCGATAATGTAATTATTGGTGATAACACCATTATTCATCCCGGTGTAAAAATTTATCATGACTGCAAAGTGGGAAGCCAGGTAACCATTCATGCCGGTACGGTTATAGGCAGCGATGGATTTGGATATGCGCCGCAGGCGGACGGAACAGTGAAAAAAGTTCCGCAGATCGGGAATGTGATCATTGAAGACAACGTGGAGATCGGGTCCAATACCACGATCGACAGGGCAACACTTGGTTCTACGATCATTAAATCCGGCGCCAAGCTGGATAACCTGATCCAGATAGCCCATAATGTGGAAGTGGGCAACTTTACCGTGATTGCCGCCCAGGCGGGCATAAGCGGCAGTACCAAAGTAGGCAGTGGTGTGATCATCGGCGGGCAGGCGGGTCTTGCCGGTCATATCAATATTGCAGATAATGTTAAGATCAATGGACAAAGCGGGGTGAATAAATCCGTTAAAACAGCGGGTATAGCCATAACAGGGACAAATGCCTATGAGTACACCAAGGCCATGCGCAGTATGGCGATTGCCAGGAATCTTCCTGAAATGGAAAAAAGAATCCATGAACTGGAATCCCTGGTCAAACAATTACTGGCGGAAAAAATTTCCTGATATTTATTATTTTCCCTGAATGAAAATCTCCGGTTTCACTTTTGTCCGAAACGCTGTCAGGTTTGATTATCCTGTTGTTGAATCCATTTCATCCATCCTTCCGATCGTTGATGAATTTATTGTCAGTGTTGGCAATTGTGATGATGGCACCCTTCAGTTGATCGAATCCATACCATCTCCAAAAATTATTATAGTTCATTCTGTCTGGGATGATACGATCCGGGAAGGAGGAAAAGTGCTTGCCATGGAAACGAATAAAGCATTTTCCCATATCAGTCCCGATAGTGACTGGGCCTTTTACCTGCAGGCCGATGAAGTGGTTCATGAAAAAGACCTGCCCCACATTGTACAGGCAGCCGGCCAGCACCTGGCAGATAAAAAAGTGCAGGGTTTGTTATTTAAGTTCATTCATTTTTACGGCACGTATGATTATATCGGGGATTCACGCCGCTGGTACAGCCATGAGATAAGGATTATCCGGAATGACAAAAAAATTCATTCGTACCGGGACGGCCAGGGTTTCCGCACCGTAAAAGATATGAAGTTAAAAGTGAAACAGGCTAACGCTTCTATTTATCATTACGGATGGGTTCGCCATCCGAATAAACAATTGGAGAAACTCAGCAGTTTTTATGGTCTCTGGAATGGGGAAGAATATATTGCCCCCCCCATCAATGAACAGGAACAGTTTGACTTTTTGGAAAATGCCGATTCGATCATTGCCTTTAAAGGACAGCACCCGGCCATCATGCAAAAAAGAATTGAGGGAAAAAACTGGCAGTTGAATTTTGATGTTACCAAAAAGAAATTTTCTTTTCAGAATAAACTTGTTTACAGGCTGGAAAAATTAACCGGGATCCGGATCTTCCGGTTCAGGAATTACACCAAAATATGAGGCCATAAACCTCTTTTCTGTTTTTTTACCGAATGGCTATCTTTGCCGCTCTTAATTAAAAGGCATGACTCCTAACTTCAATCCCGATAAACAGCATACGTTAAAGACGGCTGTCAGCATTTCCGGAACGGGATTGCATACAGGTGTTATGGCCGATCTTACTTTGAAACCCGCGATCCCCGGTTTTGGGTTCCAGTTCCAGCGGATCGATCTGCCTCATCAACCGGTTATCAAAGCCGATTGCGATCTCGTGACCGATGTAAGCCGTGGCACCACGCTGGAAATAAACGGGGCAAAAGTGAGTACGGTCGAGCATGTGCTGGCCGCGCTGGTTGGTATGGGAGTTGATAATTGCCTGATCGAAATCAACGGGCCTGAAATGCCCATTATGGACGGCAGTTCGGAACCATTCGTGGAATTGATCGAAGAGTCGGGAGTGGTAGAACAGGATGCGGCCAAAGTCTGGTACAGCATTGATGAAAATATCTTTCATTATGACGATGCCAAGCGGGTAGAAATGGTGGCTATGCCTTCTATGGAATACCAGGTCACCACGCTGATCGATTTTAATTCACCGGTGCTGGGAACCCAGCATGCGGGGCTGAAACATATCCGTGACTTCCGGAATGAAATTGCCCCCTGCCGAACGTTTTGTTTTTTGCATGAACTGGAAACCCTGCTTGAAAATAACCTGATCAAAGGCGGAGACGTAAACAATGCGATCGTCATTGTTGATAAACCTGTCAATGATAAAGAACTGTCAAGACTTGCCAAGATCTTCCGGAAAGAGAAGATTGAAATTAAAAGCGAAGGATACCTGAACAACCTTGAATTGAGATTTCCCAATGAACCGGCCCGTCATAAATTGCTGGATGTGATCGGCGACCTGGCCCTGATCGGTTATCCTATCAAAGGACGCATTCTTGCCAACAGGCCCGGGCACAGTACCAACGTAGAGTTTGCCAAAAAGATCAAGCAGTATATCAAGAAGAACAAACACACCAAGGGAATTCCTGTTTATAACCCGAATCAACCCCCGGTATTTGACCAGCAATTCATTGAGAAGACCCTTCCGCACCGGTATCCTTTTGCCTTAGTGGATAAGATCATCGAGTTAAGCGATACCCATATTGTCGGGATCAAGAATGTAACATTTAATGAATGGTTTTTCCAGGGGCATTTTCCCGGCAACCCGGTAATGCCGGGTGTATTGCAGGTGGAAGCGCTGGCACAATGCGGCGGAATTCTTGCCATCAACATGAGCGGGGAAGGGCAGTATGATACTTATTTCCTGAAAATAGACAACTGCAAGTTCAAGAATATGGTCAAGCCGGGTGATACCCTTATTCTTAAAATGGAATTATCCTCCCCTATACGGCGTGGGATCTGCGAGATGAAAGGGACCACCTATGTAGGCAATAAGGTCTGTGCCGAAGCCGACCTGGTGGCGCAGATCATTAAGAGATAAAAAGTACACAAACTCCAACATATTTGAAAATTCCTGCCCGAACAAGTCATTCAGGAGGGGATTATTGAATGTTGACTTATTGAGCATTTTTGGAACATGGAAAGACTCAAGATTCAATATTCAAGATACAAGACTCAAATACCCGTGATCGCAAAAAACAGACCCGGTATATCAGCATTTTCTTTATCCACAATCCCTCTAAAATGGTATAAAAAAGAGGCCCCGGAATCCGTTTAAGCAGGTCATATTTTCGTACATTTGTCGGTACTCATTTTTGTTTTTTTACAAAGGCATTTTACCCATTTTATGACCACAGAAGCAAAAGAAAAAGCGGCCCTTATTTCGGCCAATTACGGTGCCGACAGTATCCAGGTATTGGAAGGATTGGAAGCCGTTCGCAAACGCCCGGCCATGTATATCGGCGATATCGGGGTAAAGGGATTGCATCATCTTGTTTATGAAGTGGTGGATAATTCCATCGATGAAGCGTTGGCCGGCTTTTGCAAAAACATCACCGTGACTATTCACGAAGACAATTCAGTAACCGTTGAAGATGATGGCCGCGGTATTCCAACCGGCATGCATCATAAAGAAAAAAAATCGGCATTGGAAGTTGTCATGACTGTATTGCATGCCGGGGGTAAGTTTGATAAAGATTCGTATAAAGTATCCGGGGGATTGCATGGTGTGGGTGTGAGTTGTGTGAATGCATTAAGTAAAATGATGCATGTAACCGTAAACCGGGATGGTAAAATATTTGAGCAGGAATATCATATCGGCGTTCCCCAATATGCGGTGCGTGAGACCGGAACCAGTGAAACTACAGGGACAAAAGTCCGGTTCTGGCCCGATGATTCTATTTTCATAACGCTGGTTTATAATAAAGATATTTTAGAAGGACGACTCCGGGAATTATCCTATCTGAACAAAGGGGTGCGTATAACACTGAATGATGAACGTGAAAAAGAAGAAGACGGATCTGTTTATTCCAATTCTTTTTACAGTGAAGGCGGGATCGTGGAGTTTGTGGAAATGCTTGACAAGAATGCCGGCCGCAATACACTTATTCCCAAAGTAATTTTTGTTGAGGGCCGGGATGAAAACACCAATGTGGTGGTAGAAGTGGCTTTAAGTTATAATGACAGTTATAATGAACATATTTATTCTTATGTAAACAATATAAATACGATTGAAGGCGGCACCCATGTATCCGGTTTCCGCCGCGCATTGACCAGGGTTTTTAAAAGTTATGGTGATAAGAATGGTTTGTTTGAAAAAGCCAAAGTGGAAATTGAAGGGGATGATTTCCGGGAAGGTTTAAGTTCTATTATATCGGTGAAAGTTCCCGAACCGCAGTTTGAAGGACAATCCAAGACCAAACTTGGCAA
>CAZQGZ010000014.1:0-24912 GCA_964592935.1 uncultured Chitinophaga sp.
GGGGGATATTGAAGGCACGAGGCAGAGTGGAGTTTTAAACTTTAAACTGGCAAGTATAGTCCAAGACAGGCCATTGCTTGATATCGCCCGGAATATGGCGGCCGGCCTGCTGGAAACGGACCCCGACCTCGAATCGTCGGGAAATTCACCCTTAAAGAGTTTTCTTCAGCAACCCAAACAAACAGTGGCATGGAGTAAGATTTCATGATAAAAACCGGTATATTTCATTTCAGAACGGTCAGAAAGGCAGGGGAAAAATAATTTACAATGAAGCGACATTTATTAACAGATCATTTCAAACCAATTCCTGCAATTTTGGGTTATATTAATAGAAAATTTGTTACCCTGAAACGAATCCTACTTTATTTGACCATTTGTATCCCTTCTTTTGCATCCTTTGCACAAAGCTTTAATAACATTGAGTTCATTGAAAATAAAGGGCAATGGGACAGCCGCGTGCAATATAAAGGAGCAGTTAGCAATGGTGCTTTTTTTATCCGGGACGGAGGATTTACAGTTGTTCAATATCACCCGGTTGATTTTGCCAACACCATGAAATTGCTTCATGAACAAAAATCCGGAATACCCGATGACAAATACATGGTTCGTACGCATGCATTTCATGTTGATTTCCTGGGGGCCTCATCCCATATTTCAGCAGAAGCTGAGAAACCTGTTTCTACAACGAATAATTATTTTACCGGGAATGATCCATCCCGGTGGGCCGGTGATTGCCGACTCTACCAGGCGATTCATTTGAAAAATGTATATCCGGATATTGATGTCCGTTATTATACCGATAACGGATTTCTGAAATATGACATCATTGTTAAACCCGGCGGGGATGTATCAAAGATCGCATTACAATACAACGGGATCGACCGGTTGCAGACCAAAAACAAAGAACTGCTGATCGGAACTTCTGTCGGTGAATTGAAAGAATCATCACCGTACACCTACCAGACCACATTGACCGGTAAAAAGGAAGTAAGTTGTAAATACACTGTGAAGAATAATGTAGTGAGATTTGATGTGAAGGGTTATGATCCGACAGCCACCCTGATCATTGATCCGGTCATTGTGTTCTGTTCTTTTTCCGGAAGTTCGGCCGATAACTGGGGTTTTACAGCCACCTATGGACCGGATGGCAGTATGTATGGCGGAGGAATTGTTTTCAACTCCGGATTTCCTGTTTCATCGGGTGCTTATCAGACCAATTTCCGGGGTGGGAATTTTGATATTGGTATCATTAAACTTTCATCCAATGGCGCCAACCGGGTTTATGCAACGTATATCGGGGGTTCCGGTGATGAACAACCGCATAGTCTTATTGTAGATAACCAGGGAAACCTGGTATTGGCCGGCAGAACAAACTCCCCGATTTCAGGGGTAAATGCTTATCCTGTTACCGGTGGCGCTGCCGGATTAATTGGTCCGGGTGGCGGATATGATATCGTAGTCATTAAACTCAATGCAAATGGTACGGCATTGATTGGTTCAAAAAGAATCGGGGGTACCGGAGATGACGGGGTTAATATAACCGACCGGAGAAACGGTACCAATTCATTGCAGCAGAACTATGGAGATGATGGACGCAGCGAAGTAATATTGGATGGCGGATCGAATGTATATGTTGCTTCTTCCACACTGTCAACCGGCTCATCCCCGGCTAATAATTTTCCCGTACGGGGAGGTCCTTTTCAAAGTTCACCCGGCGGTGCCCAGGATGGTGTTGTGATTAAATTGACTCCGGATCTGGGTGCGGTAACTTTTTCAAGTTTTCTCGGTGGATCGGGAAATGATGCGGCCTATGTGTTGTCGCTGTCGCCCGGTAATGATATTTTTGTTGCAGGCGGTACAGAAAGCGGAAACTTTCCGGGAAATACAACCGGAACGATAGGACCAAACAATCATGGCGGCATAGATGGATTTGTCTGCAGTATCACGAATTCGGGTTCTGCCATAAACCGGACTACCTATATAGGAACCAGCGGCACCGACCAGGTCTTTGGGGTGCAGTTTGACCTCAATGGTTTTCCTTATATCATGGGGCAAACAACCGGATCCTGGCCCGTGACACCCGGTACTCCCACTTATGGAAACAGCAGCGGGAAACAATTTATTGCAAAGTTGCAGCCTGATCTATCTGCATTTGTTTATTCAACCGTATTTGGAACTGCTTCAACAACACCCAATATTTCACCCACTGCTTTTTTAGTGGATCGATGTGAAAACGTTTATATCTCCGGGTGGGGAGGATTCTACGGCTCTCAAAATTTATATGGCAGTGCCGGTACCACGGGACTCCCGGTGACGGCCGATGCATTTAAACCCGGGACAGATGGTAAGGATTTTTATTTTTTTGTATTGAAAAAGAATGCAACGCAGCAGTTATTCGGAAGTTTTTTTGGCGAACCAAACAGACCCAATGCCGGGTGCGACCATGTGGACGGAGGTACCAGCCGTTTCGACCGGAATGGTGTGATCTACCAGGCAATCTGCGGTAATTGTAATCTTGATCCGTTGGGCAGACCTCCGTTTCCTACTACGGCTGGTGCATGGTCAACCGTAAATAATGCTAATGGTGCAAATGGAGGTGCGGGTTGTAATTTGACCATGGTAAAAATTGCCATGAATCTTGCAGGTGTTGCTGCATCTGTTCAATCCTCCATCAATGGTGTTCTCAGGGATACGGCAGGTTGCGTACCGCTGACGGTTGATTTTTCTGATTCAATACAGAACGCTCAAAGCTATGAATGGTATTTTAATTATGTGCCCGGTAACCCTCCGGATCTTGTTACAACCGTACCAAACGCATCAACAACTTATAGCAATGTAGGCACAGTCAGGGTTATGCTGGTAGCTGTTGATCCCGCCACCTGCAATGTCCGGGATTCATCATTCATGAACATCAAAGTGGGAGATATCAAAGCGCTTCTGGATTTTAACTTCTTCAAAACCGGCGGATGCAATTCATTGCAATACCAGTTTAACAACACATCGTTTGCTCCTCCCGTCAGGCCATTTACTCCCACGTCATTTACCTGGAATTTTGGAGATGGCAGTCCCCCGGTCATTGCAGGGATCAACCCGGTCACGCATACATTCCCGGCCCCGGGTCCTTATAATGTCAAATTGAGTTTAACGGATACGGGTTACTGTAATACACCGGATGATACAACAATACTTATTGATATTGCTGCGAATGTAAAAGCGCAATTCAACACGCCGTCCTTAGGTTGTGTACAGTACAATGCGGCATTCGATAACCAATCAACAGGGGGACAAACCTGGTTGTGGGAATTTGGTGATGGCACTACATCAACGGCTTTTGAGCCTGTTCATTTATATGCTTTACCGGGAACATACCAGGTAAGGTTGATCGCATTTAATCCCAATACATGCAATTTGGTTGACACATCAGCATTCTTTACCATCACGGTACTGGATGCACCTACGCCTGATTTCAGTTTTTCACCTGTAACTCCTCTTGAAAATACACCCACAACATTCAGCAATCTTTCATCACCGGATGCCATTCGTTTCAAATGGGAATTTGGTGATGGAGATTCTTTACTGACTGCATCGAGACAGCCCGTACAACACCAGTACAATGCCACCGGTACCTTCAATGCTTGTCTTACCGCGTATAATGCTGCCGGGTGCGATAGTATGATCTGCAGACCCGTACAGGCGCTTATTGTACCTGTGCTCGATGTGCCCAATGCATTTACCCCTCAAAGCGGCGATGAGAATAGCATTATCTTAGTAAGGGGTTTTGGTATTGCCAAAATGACTTTTACGATCTGGAACCGCTGGGGACAAAAAGTATTTGAAACCAATAACCGCTTGCAGGGATGGGATGGAAAAGTGAAAGGCGTGGTGCAGCCTATGGATGTGTATGCGTACACCCTGAGTGTGGAATTTTCAAATGGGGTTAAAACAACTAAAAAGGGAGATATAACGTTAATAAGATAGGGTTAAGAGAAAAAGAGACAGAGAGAATCATAAACAAAAATTTGAAAATGAATTTGAAGAGGAACATACAAATTATTATTTCATTGCTCGCAGCTCATAGCTCATGGCTCATAGCTTCTTCACAGGATCTTCATTTTTCCCAGTTCTTCAATTCACCCTTGTTAACCAATCCTGCCAATACCGGATTTATTCCCGAAGGAGATTTCAGGATAGGAGTCAATTACCGTAATCAATGGGCATCCATAACAGCATTCCCATACAAGACCATGAGTGCATTTGGAGATGTGCAGGTGATGAACAACGAAGACAATACCGGCTGGATGGGATTGGGTGGGGTTATATTAAGAGATGTGGCGGGAACAGGCAATCTTACTTCAACCAAGATTTATGGATCAATAGCCTATCACCAGATGATCGGTGCGGGAAGTTTGGTGAGTCTTGGCTTTAATGTGGGATGGGCCAATAAAAATATCAATACTGCCAACCTCACTTTTCCCAGCCAGTGGAATGGAAAATTCTTTGATGTACAGCATATCGCCGTTGCGCCGAAACTGGATGCAAATAATATCAACTATTTGGATATGCAGGTGGGGATGAATTATGCTTATTTCACCACCGGCACCCTTTACCTGAATGCAGGAGTTTCTGCCATGCATGTGAACCGGCCCAAAGAATCTTTTTTCAAGGCGAGGTCAGGCGTTGATACCCGGGTGCCGGTTCGTTATACCGCCTTTCTCAACGGAAGTTTCAAACCCAATGACCGGTGGATCATCAATCCCAACGTCTATGCATCCTACCAGGCCAAATCGTATGAGATCGTTGGCGGTTTAAATGCCCATTACAATTTGTCGGGTGATGGGGAAAAGGTTTTGATTGCGGGAGTTTATTATCGTTACCAGGATGCCGTGATACCAATGATCGGTTTGGGATTTAAAGATTATACGGTCACTTTTAATTATGACGCCACTACTTCTGCTTTAAAGAACTTCAATAATACCCGCGGCGCTTTTGAGATCTCCATTGTGAAGCAGGGTGTGGTGAATAAATACAACGGGAACAAACATGACGGGATGTGTCCGTCGTTTAAGTATTAAACCCATTTACCCATCCTTGTAAATCCCAAATGTATTTGAAAATTACAGGGTAACCCTGGTTTAATAAGTGATTAATGGCTAATTATTAATCCGCCTTCCCCATTTCCACAATTATCCCGATTTTTACAGCCTCATCTTCAAAACTGAATCATGGAAACGGTCGCTACTTCTGTACTTACGGCAAAGCATATCGAAGTCTTCAGAAAAATTGTGGGCGAACAATTTGTTTTGGTTGATGAAGAATCCCTCCATCACTATTCCCACGATGAAACCGAAGACCTGCATTATCTTCCTGATGTCGTTTTAAAACCTAAAACACCGGAAGAGATCAGCGATATTTTAAAATTCTGCAATAAAGAAAGAATTCATGTTACTCCACGCGGCGCCGGAACAGGATTAAGCGGCGGTGCCCTGCCGCATTTAGGCGGAGTGTTGCTTTCAACAGAAAGAATGAACTCGATCCTGTTCATTGATGAAAGGAACTTGCAGGTAATAACCGAGCCCGGAGTGATAACGGAAGTGTTGCAGAATGCGGTGAAAGAAAAAAACCTTTTCTATCCTCCCGATCCCAGCAGCCGCGGTTCCTGTTTTATCGGCGGCAATATTTCAGAGAACAGCGGCGGTCCGAAGGCCGTAAAATATGGCGTGGTAAAAGATTATGTCCTGAATCTTGAAATAGTGTTGCCGAATGGTGAAATAATCTGGACTGGTGCTAATGTGTTAAAGAATGCAACGGGTTATAATCTCACTCAATTGATAGTGGGCAGTGAAGGAACATTGGGAATAGTTACAAAGATCGTATTGCGGTTGATCCCATTACCAAAATATGACCTGCTGATGCTGGTCCCTTTTAATTCCGCTGAAAATGCATGCGCAGCGGTCAGCGCCATATTCCGCGCAGGCTATACACCCAGTGCCATGGAGTTCATGGAAAGAGATGCGCTGGAATGGGTGAGTAAATTTATCGACAGCAGTACCGTTAAGATTGAAGACAGCGTGCAGGCACATTTGCTGATTGAAGTGGATGGAAATAATATGGATGTGCTGATGCAGGATATGGAGGGTATCTCGGCCATTGTGCAGGAATTTGATTGCGGCGATATCTTATTTGCCGATGATGCCAGGCAAAAGGAAGAACTCTGGAAAATGCGCAGAAGGGTGGGAGAAGCCGTTAAATCTCATTCTATTTATAAAGAGGAAGACACCGTAGTGCCAAGAGCCGAGTTGCCGGTATTATTAAAAGGAGTGAAGGAAATCGGTAAGAAATATGGTTTTCATTCCGTTTGTTATGGCCATGCCGGTGATGGCAACCTGCATGTTAATATTATTAAGGGTGATTTAACAGATGAACAATGGAACGGATCGTTAAGGGATGGGATAAAAGAAATATTTTTATTGGTGAAAAGCCTGGGAGGCACCCTCAGCGGTGAACATGGGATTGGCCTGGTACAGAAAGAGTATATGGATATTGTGTTTGACCCGACCCAGATGCGGCTGATGAAGGAAATCAAAATGATATTTGATCCGAATAATATTTTAAACGCAGGAAAAATTTTTCCCTCCTGATCAAAAGGAAATTAAACAATTCAGAAAGACAGGTATCTAACCATTTAAATACCCCATGATCATGAAGAAAATCGTTTCAACAGTACTTATTCTTGCTTTCACCTCTTCTTCCCTTTTTGCCCAGAAAGAAAAAGACGAAGAAGAGAAGAAGGGATTCAATAAAGAGAATCTTTTCACCGGTGGCAGTGTATCCCTTGCATTTTACAACAATACATTCCTGATCGGCGCCAGCCCGGTCTTTGGTTACAGCCTTGCCAAATGGCTGGATGCCGGATTGGTTGTTAATTACAATTATACTTCTTACCGGGATGTGAGTGTATTCGATGACAGGCTCCGCCAGAAAGTATATGGCGGAGGAGCCTTCCTGAAATTATACCCGGTTCGTTTTCTATTTGCCCAGGCACAATTTGAACAAAATTTTATCCGGCAGAAATATATTCCACCAAATGGCGGGGCAACATCCACGACAAAAGATGATGCAAGCAGTTTTTTAATCGGGGGCGGTTATACCACCGGCCGCTGGGGTCGTGGCGGGGAGCCGTTTTATTACCTGGCGGTATTATTTGATGTATCCGGAAATATCAATTCTCCCTATACGGATGCATACGGAAGAACCATTCCGATCATCCGGGGAGGCGTACAGATACCGCTGTTCCAGGGCGGGGGAAATAAGAGATAAAATTCCAAGAACCAAATTCCAAATTCCAAAAAAGAAAGACAAAAAAGCAAATACGCAGCTGATTTTTGTATTCTTTAATTCTTTGTATTATTTATTTGGTTCTTGTGATTTGAAACCTGCCTGCCGGCAGACTGGTTTGGAATTTTTCTTTTGAATTATTTTAAATAAACGCTTAGTTCAGCAGGTTCATCCAGAACAGTAATCCTGTTTCTTACATATTCATATAAAAAATGTTCGTCTTCCATTTGCTGTATATGCCGGACCAGGTGCGTATAGAAACCACCTGAATTTAAAATGAAGATTTGTTTATCATGGATGGAGAGCTGGTTCCAGGTCACCATTTCAAATAATTCATCCAGGGTGCCAAAACCACCGGGCAGGACCAATGCGGCATCGCATCGTTCATAAATTATTTTTTTGCGGTCATGCATGTCTTCCGTCACGATCAGTTCCGTGATCTTTTCATGCTGCCGCTCCCAGTCAAGAAGCAGTTTTGGAATAATGCCGGTTACTTTTCCTCCATGTGTCATCACGGTATCAGCCAGCGTAGCCATGATACCCACATTGCCGCCACCGTAAATAAGGGTTATATTATTTTCAGCAAGCAGCTTCCCCAATTCATTGGCATGCTGTGTATAAAGGGGATTCTTTCCGCTTTTGGAGCCGCAAAAAACGGCGAGTGATTGAATGGGCATGTTTGGAATAAATTCCCGGCAAAGGAAGGTAAAATTCTTTATCTTCAAAACTCAATATATTAGTTTAACAGAACCCTGCCGCATGTCACCCATCATTCTATTCTCTTTTGTTATCGGGTATTTTGTATTGCTGCTTACCGTGGCCTGGTACACGTCCCGCAATTCAAACAATGAATCATTTTTTATCGGCAACCGCAACAGCAACTGGATGCTGGTGGCTTTCGGCATGATCGGCACGTCGTTGTCCGGCGTCACCTTTGTAAGTGTGCCGGGTGGAGTGGGCACGGGGAATTTTTATTATTTCCAGGTGGTGCTGGGTTACCTCCTCGGCTACATGGTCATTGCTTTTGTATTGATTCCCCTTTATTACAAGATGAACCTGACCAGTATTTACACCTATCTTGAAAAACGGTTTGGAATCAATGCGCATAAAGCCGGGGCTTTCTTCTTTATCCTGTCACGGGTGGTTGGTGCCACGGCCCGCCTTTACCTGGTCATTAGTATCCTCCAGATCTTTATTTTAGGAAAGTTGGGAATCCCGTTTGTGGTAACCGCGCTGGTTATCTTAGTGCTTATTTTATTGTACACCTTTGAAGGCGGGGTAAAAACTATCATCTATACTGACACCCTGCAAACCACCGGCATGTTGCTGGGGCTCGTGGTTTGCACGATCGTTATCATCAAAGCATTAGGCACCGATTTTTCCGGGGCCTGGTCCATGATGGCGGACAAGGGGTATACCAAAATTTTTAACTGGGATATCAATGACGGCCGGTTTGCCCTGAAACATATCATCGGTGGTATGTTCATTGCCATTGCGATGACCGGGCTTGAATAGGAAATGATGCAGAAGAATATCAGCGTAAAGACATTGAAGGATTCGCAGAAAAACATCATGACCTTTACCGGGGTGCTGATGATCGTCAATTTCCTGTTTCTTGTTTTGGGTGCCGTGTTATATTTATATGCCGGTTCAAAAGGTATCACAACTGCACCGGATGATCTTTTTCCAACCCTCGCATTAAGCGATGCCTTCAGCGGTACGATCGGCATCATTTTTATCATTGCACTGATCTCGGCCCTCTTTCCCAGCGTGGATGGAGCCATCACTTCACTCACCTCCTGTTTTTGCATTGATATTCTCGGGTTGAATAAAAGCCAGGCTTCCGAGAAAGAAAAAAAACGGACCCGGCTGAAAGTGCATTTCACTTTTGCGGCAGTATTTTTTATTATGGTGCTTATTTTCAAAGCCATTAACGACAAACTCATCATCGATTTTATCCTGAAATTTGCCGGGATCACGTACGGACCTTTGCTCGGGTTATTTGCCTTTGGTATTTTAACAAAGAGAAAGCTCAACGAAAAACTCATCTGGACCGTTTGTATCCTTGCACCGTTGATGGCCCTTGGCCTTGATATCCTGAGCAGCCCCGAGTGGTATGATAAGAAACTTCATGTTTCGCTGGGTCTCGGGGATATTTCAAATGCTATATTTCATGGATATAAAATCGGGAATGAACTGATATTGATCAACGGAATATTTACATTCACCGGCTTATGGTTGATATCAAAAAGATCCGGCAACCCGGAATTGAAAATGGCCTGAAATAGTTCACGTAATTTATTTCAAAAATTCTTAAACCAAATAAAACCAGTATGAAAAAATCTTTATTTGCCTGTTTGATGTTTGCAGCCTTTTCTTGTACCATTGCCTGCGGGGGAGGGAAAAAATCATCCGGCGTGAAAGTAAGTACGGAAATGCAGGATTTCATGAACAACCTGAACGGGAAATCTGCTTCGGTGGTCATAGCGCTTCAGCAATTCGGAAAAGAAGGTCTGGATACCAAAGACATGGGGATCTATGACCTGGCAAATCCAAAAGTACTCGAAGCAAACGGGAACTGCTACCTCCTTGAATGCAAGTCGGGGATGACGAAAAGAAAATATAACCTCTGCTGGGAAGGAGGAAAAATAGCTTCTATTGAAGATAAGGGGATGGAGTAATAGTACAGACCTCTCGGGCCGGTAAAAAGACTCAATAAATCAACAAACAATCCTCAAGTCTCAAGTTAGCCCGTTCATTCTTGGACACTTGAATCTTGTTTGTTGGGTGTTGACATATTGAGTCTTTTCCGATATGTTTATCTTTGCCAAAACATTTTTCCTGGAACTCTTCCATCCAAAAGTTCAGTTATATGCAGAAGCTCATACTTCCGCTGAAGATTCATTGCTGAAAGAAATTGCAGAATATACATACCAGAAACATGCTGACCCGAAGATGCTGAGCGGTCACCTGCAGGGAAAACTACTGGAAATGATCAGTTGCATGATCAGGCCTCAGCGGATTCTTGAGATCGGAACTTTTACAGGTTACAGCGCCTTATGTCTTGCCAAAGGTCTGGCCGAGGGAGGACGGCTTCATACAATTGATGTAAGAGATGAAGATGTTCAGCTGGCCCGGTCTTATTTCAACCGGTCCCTGTATGCTGAAAAAATTATTTCTCATAGCGGAAATGCTGCTGAAATCATTCCCGGACTCACAGAAACATGGGACCTGGTCTTCATTGATGCCGATAAACCGGCCTATATTGAATATTTTAACCTTGTTTTACCGCAGGTGAGGAAAAACGGCTTTATTTTAGCAGATAATATTTTTTTTCATGGAACGGTTTTTGAATCCGGGACAAAAAATAAAAGTGCAAAAGGAATTATTGCGTTCAACGAATATATTAATGCAAGAACGGATATTGAAAAAGTTGTTTTGACCATCCGGGACGGATTGTATTTGATTAGAAAACATTGATAGAAGTAGTAAAAGTGTCAAATAGGTCATATTGATCAAAGCGGATTCAAAAAAAACCGGAAACGACCCATTTGACTCATATGGCCTTTACGACCCATTAATAGCTATCTATGAAAAGGTATTTTCTTTTTTTGACTTTGTTTTTCTCAACCGTATCTTACGGGCAGAATTCAGATATTATAAGAAATTACATTGACACGTATAAAGACCTGGCCGTATCAGAAATGCAGCGCACCGGCGTTCCGGCTTCCATCACCCTGGCACAGGGTATACATGAATCCGGCGCGGGATTGAGTAAACTGTCCCTTTCTTCCAATAATCATTTCGGCATCAAATGCAAGTCCAACTGGACCGGTGAGTCCGTCAGGCATGATGATGATGCCCGGGGTGAATGTTTCCGTAAGTATCCTTCTGCAGAAGACTCCTATAAAGATCATTCCGATTTTCTGAGAACCAGCCAGCGCTATGCTTCTTTATTTACACTGGATCCTCTCGATTATGAAGGATGGGCCAGAGGATTGAAAAATGCAGGCTATGCCACCAATCCAAAATACCCGCAGGTCCTCATCAGACTGATAGAAGATTACCGGCTCCAGGATTATACGCTAATAGCATTGGGAAAATCACCGGTTGAAGAAACAGTCCCGGGAATAGAACCGGTGGTGACAAAGTCCCTTTCAACACCGGCCATTTTATCATCAACTACTGAAACAGATCGTATAACGGAAACCCCGGCCCCGAAACCTGTTTACCCCGATGGAGTTTTCAAAATAAATGAGACCAGGGTTGTTTATATAAAAAAAGGAACTTCTTTCCTCGCTATCGCAAAGCAATATGATATAGATCTTTCCAAAATTTTTGAATTCAATGAAATCTCCCCGGCGGAAGAAGCTGTGGGGGACCAGTTGGTTTTCCTCCAGCGTAAAAGAAAGACAGGGGCAGTTAAATATCATGTGGTGATGCCCGGAGAAACCCTGTATGATATTTCGCAGCAGGAAGGTATCCGGCTGGTAAACCTGATGGAATTAAACCGGCTGAAAGAAGGTATGCAACCTGCGATAGGCGAACAACTGTCTTTGCAAAGTCAGTCAGTGTCTGTGCCAAAGCTTGCAGTCAAAGAGAATTTATCTGTTAACCAGGTTCTCCAAAATAAGGGCACTCATTAAAACAACAAGGAATGGCAGTTATCAAAGTACATGACAAAACTTTTGAAACTTATCTTTCTGATGAAACCATCCAGCAAAGGGTGAGTGAAATAGCAACCGCCATAAACAAAGATTACAGCGGAAGAAAGCCTCTTTTTATTGCCATATTGAATGGTTCATTCATGTTTGCATCCGACCTGTTCAAACAACTAACTGTCGAAGCTGAAATTTGTTTTATCAAGCTGGCTTCCTACAAGGGCATGAAGTCATCCGGGAAAGTGATCACATCGATCGGGTTGGAAGAAGACCTTTTTGGCAAAGATGTGATCATCGTGGAGGATATCGTGGATACCGGGAAAACGCTGCACCGGTTTCTTCCCAAACTGGTTCACCAGCAGCCCAAATCTTTAAAAATTGCGACCTTACTTCATAAAGCGGAAGCCACTGAATATCCGTTGGTATTGGATTATGTCGGATTTGTCATTCCCAATAAGTTCGTGGTTGGTTACGGGCTTGATTATGATGGCCTTGGCCGCAATCTCCGGGAGATATTTCAATTAGTATAAAAATCGGAAAGCTGTCAGGCTTTTTTTGTAATATTATCAGGCTAATAAATCCACTTGAAGGCCTTTTATCAAATACTATGCATTCTTTTTTCCAGTTTATCGGTATCTGCCCAGCAATATTATGTCCGGGGAGAGGTAAAGGATGAAACGGGCAATGTGTTGCAAAACGTAACGATTCTTCAATGTAAGACCGGGTATGTTTTCAGGAGCGGTTCCTCCGGGACTTTTGGTATTGTCACCGACCGGCAGTTTGATACACTGAGTTTTTCTCTCGATGGATATCAAAAGGAAAAACTGGTTGTCAATGCGGATAATTATATAAGCGTAAGGCTGAAATTATTGCCTGCGGCAGTAACCAATTTAAGACGTGACAAACTTTCTTCCCTGACAAAGGACCTTGATAAAGAAGAGCAGAAAAGCTGGTTCACGGGAGATGAGACCTATGCGAGTATCCTGGAAAACCGTTTCGTCAATGCAAAAAAATTTCCAAGCACCGGTATGTCACTCAATGTGGACCGGGCTTCTTACAGTAATATCCGGCGCTTCATCACCCTCAACTCCATGGTGCCGCCGGATGCAGTGAGGATTGAGGAAATGTTGAATTATTTTAACCTGAATTATCTTGAACCGGAAGGGAATAATCTTTTCAGAATCAAAACAACGCTGAGTTCCTGTCCATGGAACCCGGATAACCAGTTATTTTTTATAAATCTTTCATCCAGAAAACTGAACCTGGATACACTTCCCCCCAGTCATCTTGTTTTCCTGATCGATGTTTCCGGTTCAATGGATATGCCAAACCGTTTGCCCCTGATCAAATCGGCATTCAGGCTGCTGACCAATAATCTCCGGGAAAAAGATTCAGTAGCCATTGTGGTGTACGGAGGCACCACGGGTGTAATGCTTTCTACTACCAGCGGCGGGGAAAAAGAGAAAATTATTAATGCCATTGATGAACTGGAACCGGGCGGTTCCACACCGGGAGAATCCGGAATAAGACTTGCATACCATTTGGCCCGTGTACATTTTATTAAGGGGGGGAACAACCGGGTCATACTGGCAACGGACGGTGATTTTAATGTGGGAATGAAAACAGAATCAGAGCTGGATGAACTGATCTCGCAGCACCGCGAATCCGGCATATACCTGACCTGCCTCGGCGTGGGGATGGGCAATTATAAAGATTCAAAAATCCAGACACTGGCGCAAAACGGGAACGGGAATTTTGCATACCTCGATAATTTTAAAGAAGCGGAGAAAGTATTTCTCAAAGAGTTTACACAGACCCTTTATGCTGTTGCCGATAATGCCTATATGAATGTCGACTTTAATCCTGAATATGTAAAAGAATACCGTTTGATTGGATTTGACAATAAAGTGGGGGCGCTCCGGGATACATTATCGGTTATTGAAGGGGGTGAAATCGGATCGGGCCATTCCATGATGGCGATGTTTGAGATCATGCCTACTGAAATAAACAAAGGCGCCATCAAGGATAATTTCTTGACCGGGAAATTTGCGGAGATAAAACTGAAATACCATCTTCCCAACGATACGAAAGAATGCAACTACACTCATAAAAGCCTGTTTGATTTCATCCCGTATACCGATCTCGACAAATGCTACCAGTTTTCTTCGGCCGTTGCCATGTTTGGTTCCATGCTGCGCACTTCATCTTTTATCAAAAACGTTGAATGGGATGATATCGCAGGTATTGCTGAAAGCTCTTCGAGCAGAACCGACCTGTTGCAGAAAGAATTTATCACGCTGGTGCAGCAGGCAAAGAAACTTTATTCAAAAGTGAAAAAGAAGAAAGGAAGCGGTACCGGTGAATGGTAAAAACGGACCAGAAGCAATCTTATAATTATTTTCAACACAGACCTGCCTCCCGGCAGGCAGGGATACTGGGATACAGGGGTACACAGGATTTTTTCTCAATTATATTTTTTCTGCGGAACTCCGAACCTCAGTTATTCTGTGTTTGGTTAATTTACTTTTGGGATGAGTTCTCTTACGAAAACATATCTTTTATCTTATCAAAGAAATTCTTCTCATTCTTGTCAGGGTGGGGCTTGAAGTTGGGAGACTGGTTCAGTTTTTCCAGCATGGCTTTCTCTTCATGGCTGAGATGCTGTGGTGTCCAGATATTCACCTGTATCAGCTGATCGCCTTTTTCATACGAATTCACGGCGGGAAAACCTTTTCCTTTCAACCGGAAAATCTTCCCGCTTTGTGTACCGGCAGGTATTTTGATCTTTGCCCTTCCGTCAATGGTCGGCACTTCCACCTGGGTGCCAAATACAGCATCGGTGAATGAAAGGTGCAATTCATAGGCAACATTCAATCCTTCCCGGTGAAGTTCTTTATGCGGTTCTTCTTCAATCAATATGATGAGATCACCGGGACTGCCGCCTCTTTCGCCGGCATTGCCTTTCCCGCTTACATTCATCTGCATGCCTTCCTGTACGCCGGCGGGGATATCGATACTCACCGTTTCTTCTCCATAAACCCTTCCTTCTCCCCGGCAGTTCGCACATTTGGCCGTTACGGTAGTACCTTCTCCATTACAGGTGGGACATGTTGTTACGGTTTGCATTTGACCAAGAAAAGTATTTTGAACTCTTCTTACCTGTCCGCTGCCACCGCAGGTATTACAGGTCTGTACACTTCCTTTATCTTTTGCACCGCTGCCGCTGCAGGTCTGGCAGGCAACATGTTTTTTTACTTTGATGTTTTTGTTTACACCCTTTGCCAGTTCTTCATAGGTCAGTTTCAATTTGACCCGGAGGTTACTTCCCCTGATACCACGACTTCTTTGCTGGCCACGGCCGCCCCGCTGTCCGCCCCCGAAAAAATTTCCAAACAGGTCATCACCGAAAATATCGCCGAACTGGCTGAAGATATCTTCCATATTCATACCACCGCCACCAAATCCGCCACGGCCATTTCCGCTGACACCGGCATGACCATAACGGTCATATTGTGCTTTCTTATCTGCATCACTGAGTACTTCATATGCTTCTGCGGCTTCCTTGAATTTTTCTTCTGCTGATTTATCTCCCGGGTTTCGGTCGGGATGAAATTGCATGGCTACTTTGCGGTATGCTTTTTTAATTTCATCCGCCGAAGCAGTTTTGGCAACGCCCAGTATTTCGTAATAATCTCTTTTATTAGCCATTAACTTTTAGCTTTTAGCTGTGAGCAAACAACACCAGGAACCGTCTCACAGCTAACGGCTCGTGGCTAAGAGCTCCGCTTTATTTTCCCACTACAACCTTTGCATGCCGGATGATCTTATCATTGAGATAATATCCTTTCATGACTTCATCCACTACCTTGCCTATTAATTCTTGCGATGGTGCGGCGATTTCTGTAACCGCATCATGCAGGTCCGGGTTAAATTCGCTGTTGATCGTTTCCATGGATTTAAGTCCTTTTGCCTGCAACACATTACGCAACTTGGTAAAAACAAGCATGACACCTTCTTTGATGGTCTCAAGGTTATCAGATATTTCCAGTTGTTTTTGTGCCCGGTCACAATCATCCAGTACATCCAGCATGTCTGTGATCACATCCCGCCCGGCGGTTTGTATTAATTCTATCCTTTCTTTGGCGCTGCGTCTTTTATAATTATCAAACTCCGCCACTTTCCGGATAAACTTGTCTTTGGCTTCTTCCAGTTCGGCTTTCATTTTTTCCAGTTCGGCTTCTTCCCCCACAGGTTCATTCAGATGCGTGGTACCGCTAAGATTCTCATCGGTGTTAATGTCGAAATCCAGGCTGTTTCCGGGGGAATTGTTTTCCTGATTTTTCATATCTTTTTCTGCCATTTTTACAAATTGATTGCAAAGGTAAGGTTGTCAAGAATATTGCCAATAGAGGATTTGAGGACAAAATGACCTGCAAGGGAACCCGGGCAGCGCCCGTGTGACAGGAAGTGCTGAAATTCATTATTCCTTTCACGGGTTCATACTAACGGAATAGTAAGCCATCCCTCAGTATCTTGCAGTCCTGATGAATAAAGTCTTTTTAAAGAGAAAAATTTCTTCCCGTGTGGCAAACGGACATCCCTGGATCTTTAATAATGAAGTGGACAAAGTGGAAGGGGAAATTAAAGGAGGGGAGATCACCGGTGTATTTTCGCATGATAAGAAATTCATCGGTAAAGGATATATCAATCCCCGGTCACAAATACTGGTACGCCTGCTCACCCGGAACCTGTCGGATGAAATTAATGAACAGTTTTTTCTCGACCAGATAAATAAATGCTGGCAATACAGGAAACAAACAGGTTATATTGAAAACTGCCGGCTGGTATTTGGTGAAGCCGATTCTCTGCCCCAGCTGATCATAGATAAATTCAATGATTATTTTGTGATCCAGACCATGGCGCTGGGTATTGATCTGTGGAAACCGGCCATTGTAAAAGCGCTGCAAACGATTTTTAAACCACTTGGAATTTATGAGCGCAATGATGTTCCGGTAAGAGAGCTGGAAGGATTACCCCAGCAAAAAGGTTTTCTCTCCGGGCCGTTTGATACAAAGATCATCATCCGGGAAAACGGCTTGCGTTTTTATGTGGATATTGAGAACGGTCAAAAAACGGGTTATTTCCTGGATCAGCAGGATAACCGGAGGGCTATTCAGCATATTGTGAAAGGTGCTGATGTGCTGGGTGCATTCACTTTTTCCGGGTCATTTGAAATACATGCGGCACATTACGGGGCAAGATCGGTACAGGGACTGGATATATCTGCCAATGCCATCGAACAGGCAAAGCAGAATGCGGCATTGAACGGGTTGCAGGATATTTGCCGTTTTGAAATGGCCAATGCTTTTGATGTATTGAAATTATGGGGAAAGGAAGGAAGGCAATATGATGTAGTGATGCTGGACCCCCCGGCCTTTACCAAAAGCAGGGAGACCATTCAAAAAGCCATAACAGGATACAAGGAAATAAACCTGCGCGGAATGAAATTAGTAAGGCCCGGCGGATTCCTTGTCAGTTCTTCCTGCACAAGCCTTGTTAACCCTGAATTGTTCCTGCAAATAATTGATATGGCAGCAAAAGATGCGCGGAGAAAAATTAGACAGGTAATATTTCAAACCCAGTCGGCGGATCACCCGGTGATCAGGAGTATAGAAAATACACAATACCTGAAATTCCTGATCATACAGGTACAATAATAAAAATGGTGTAATAAAATGAAAATGGTTACCTCGTAACCTGGAATTTTCCCGACTCGATCACTTTGCCGGATACATCGATCAGGTGATACATGTAAAGACCCCTGTTAAATTCTGTAAGATTAAGGGTTACAATAGCAGGAATGTTCTGTCCCTCATACATTTTTTTACCAAGAAAACTATATACCTGGAGAGATAAACCCCTGTCATAACCTTTTTGCAGATCGAATGTGATATAAGTTGTAGCGGGGTTGGGATACAATTTTATGATCCTGTCAGCAGCAAATGTTGCAGGCGTAGTTCTTGTCGCTTGTCCCTGCGACTGAACGGCCATCAACAGAATAAAAGATAATATGGGTAGAATTCGTCTCAACGAAACAAATTTACTTTTATTATCCGAAAATTAAGCCGATTTTTTTTTATTAGCAACGTAAATCTACGATTGTTTATAAAATGTTGTTTTTCATTGATTTAAAGATTAAATTTCAGTCAAATTTTAACGAAAGCTTATTGGAGCCCTGTTAATATTTCGCTGATGGCCTCAAAGTCCGGGATCTCTGAAGCATTTTCAAGCACTTCTGCGTACCGAACGATTCCTGACCTGTCAATCACAAATGCTGATCGTTTGGATACTCCTTTCATATTATAACCAAACATTTCATAGATGGAACCATACAACCTGGATACATCTTTGTTGAAGTCGCTCAGCAGGGTGAAATTGAGATGCTGGTCTTCTTTATATTTTGCCAATGTGTGCAGTGCATCAACAGAAATGCCGAATACTTTTGCATCGGCATTATTATACAAAGCGATGTTGTCCCTCACTGAACATAATTCTTTGGTACAGGTACCTGTAAATGCCAGCGGGAAAAATAACAGCAGTACGTTATGACCTTTACATGCAGATAAAGTCACCTGTTCTTTTTCGCTGTTGTATAACGTAAAATCAGGGGCGGGTTGTCCAATTTCAATTTTCATCCTGCAATTTTACTGAATAAGATCAATATGCTTACATTCGTGTACACAAGAAAAGGAACAAATAGAGGGGAAAAGAAATCACATTCTTAATTTTTCAACCAAACCAACCAGCATATGAAAAAGTACATTACAGAATTTATCGGCACCTTTTTTCTGGTACTGACCATTGGTCTTACCGGTAATCCACTGGCTATCGGCGCTGCATTAATGGTGATGATCTATGCCGGGGGACATATTTCCGGCGGGCATTATAACCCCGCTGTTACGGCTGCCGTTTTGATCAGGGGCAGGATTGCCATGGGTGAAGCCATGGTTTATATGGGAAGCCAGCTTGCGGGAGCCGTTGCTGCTGCCCTGGTAGTTGGCATTTATAAAGAAGCGCCTGCTGAAGCATCACAAACACTGGATACAGCAAAAGCGCTTGTTGCTGAACTGATCGGAACCTTTGCGCTGGCTTATGTTGTTCTCAATGTGGCCACGGCAAAAGCCAATAACGGTAACAGTCATTATGGTCTTGCCATAGGATTTACTGTAATGGCTATGGCTTTTTGTTTTGGCGATTACAGCGGGGGTGCATTTAATCCTGCCGTAGCAGTCGGTGCATCGGTCATGAAAGCATTTGCCTGGAACAATATCTGGATCTACCTGGCCGGATGTTTTGGCGGCGCCATATTAGCGGCCCTTGTTTTCAAAATGAATAATGCCGATGATAAATAAAAACATTTTTGGAATCCGGAATTTGTGATTTGGAATTTGGAATTTGTTATTTGGGATTTTAATATTAAAACCTGGGACAAAGCAGGTATTCTTCCCTGCTTTTACGGAAACCGGTATAGGAAACAGATAATTCAAATCCACCCCTTCCGTAACTGGATGGTTTCAGTTTGGAAATATTGACATCATAACTTAAGGATACCGAGAAGGGGTTATAATCCAGTTTCACGACAGGTATCAATGCGTCATCCCATCGCAGGAAGGCGCCGGCATGTATGGTATAGGCCGGGTTCTCCGCATCATCTCCGATCTTCAGTCCATACATGGCGCCACCCACGGTTTCTTTAAAGCCTCCCTGCATGGATTGATCCGCCTGTATGGTCATGTAGGCAAAATCGGATACACCAAACCGCAGGCCTGCAGAAAAAACCCATTTGGGATGCAATTCGATTCCTGCATTCCTGAAAAAGGATTTTTGCGGCCGGTTGAAATGATGATAAGCTGCACCGAGGAAAAAATTATTATTTACGTTATAACCTAATGTCGAGTTATAACTCATGCCCACACTTCCGTCAATATAATCATATTGGGTGTTGGTAAGATTTTCACCCAGCCCCCCGTTATCATACTGGCTGTTGGTGGTAACTTTTGAAATGTCAAACCTGCGCTGCACCCAACCCCCCATAAAACCCAGCGATAGATATTCATTCCGTTCATTGCTCAGTGACTTGTGATAATTCAGAACGGGTAATACATGTGTTGATGTCCAGCCGATCGTACCGGCTTTATCATACAGGACCTGTAAACCCGTGGTGATAAAATCATTGTTTTTCCCCAGGGGCATTTTTATTTCTGCATTCAGGGACCCGGTCTTATATGCATTGGTGACACTGTTCCACTGGTCCCTGTAAACCGTCTGAACTCTTATATCACCATTATATATACCGGCCAGTGAAGGATTTCTCCAGAGCGGTGTCTCGAAGAACTGGGAAAAATGGATATCCTGTGCCCTGGAAGAAATTCCCAATAACAAATTCCAAAATCCAAATACTATAATGGTTTTCCAATTCATAATTACAATATCAATGCAATGTTTCCGTTGAGTTTAATAATATCTCCATTGTCACAAAAAACTTCTGCCTGGTATACATAAACATCCGCCTGTGGTTTTTTTCCCTTGTACGTTCCGTTCCATGCCGAAGAAGGATCATTGACCTGGAAATTTCTTTTTTCAAAAACCACTTCACCCCAGCGGTTAAAGATCCGGAGCAGGATCACCCTTTCCAGTCCTTTTCCCCTTGGATAAAAGAGATCATTGCTTCCGTCGCCATTGGGCGAAAAAGTATTCGGGATAAACAGGTTGGAGTTTTTGCATTGTACGGTTACCAGTATGTTGCCCCGGTTGCTGCAACCATTGGCATCGGTAAAATATACAAGGTAACGGGTATCGAATTTGGGCCCGGCTTCCGGTTGCGGGCAATTGGTGCAGCTTAGCCCTGTTGATGGCGACCAGATCCAGTTATTGGTAATGGGTGTAAACGTGGCCGGGATCGTAAGCGGGTACCCGTTTTGAACGATCATATGTCCCGGCATATTCACAACCGGTAATGGGTTTACATAAATGTTTTGACGGGTAGTGTCCCTGCATCCCGTGCTGTTGGTTGCAATTGTTGTAATCACAAAATTACCGGCGGCCGTATAGACCTGGGCCTTTGGATGCTGGAGGGTTGAATTGTTTCCATTCGGAAAATTCCATTGCCAGGTCACTACCGATGTGTCGGGTTGCAGAAAAATACCTGTATTCAGTAAAGGTGAATTGACACAGATAACCGAATCACCGCTGATATCGATCAATGGTCTTTGTACCACTTTGACAAGGTTTGGTTTTGCAAGTGTATCGCGGCAGCCGAGCTGAGTTTGTACAATTAATTGAACATTATAAATTCCCGGTGATGTATAGTTGTGAACCGGGTGCTGGCTGGTCGATGAAGTTCCGTCACCGAAATTCCAGTTATAACTGAACACCGGGTCATTGAAAGTTGTGGAGTCTGTAAAATGAACAGTGCCTTTGTCGCAGAAAAGAGTTGTGTCAATACCAAATTTTGTATTGGCGCCTGTTACATAAATGGTATCAAGGCCCTGCAGGGGGATCAGGCAACCGGCCGGATCACGCAGGATGACTTTCGGTAAAAAATTCCCGAATGAGGAATAAAGGTGATCAACATCCGGAGTAAATGTTGTTTCTGTGTACCCATCTCCGAAATCCCAGAAATAGGAAGCGATCCGGCCTGTTGTATTGGAGTTCAGGTTTACTAATTGCGGTTTGCATCCGGAAAGAGGCAGGTAATTTAAGTTGGACCCGATCGTATCATTCACATGAATTGTTTTAAAGACCGAATCAAGACAACCGCCGGGGCTGGTTATTAAAAGTTTGATGGGGTAAATGCCGGGAATGGTAAAATAATGCACCGGGTTAATGAGTTCCGAGGTTCCTTCACCAGGCCCGAAATCCCATAATACAGTATTGTAAAAAGAAGATGTGTTGGTAAACTGAATTTGAAAAGGTGTGCAGGAACTGAGGGAGTCATTCATGGTAAAATTGGCAAGGGGCCTGTCCACCCGGATATAAGCATTCCGGGTCAGCGAATCAGCGCATCCGTTACTGTCCTGTATACGTAGTTTGATCGTGTATATTCCTGTTGCTGCATAAACATAAGTTGGAGATGGCAAGGTTGAAGTGCCCCCGTCTCCAAATTCCCATTGGCTGGTGAATCCTGCGGGAGAAGATAAATTATTAAATGTTACGGTGGCCCCGGGACAGGTTAATGTATCGGTTGAAGCAAAATCCGGAACCGGGTCCGTTGTGAATATAAGATCATTGCGTATCAGGCTGTCTTTACATCCTGCTGCATCCGTAATGATAAGCTTTACTGAAAACAGACCTGCGGTATTATAAGTATGTTGAAAAGGAGGACTACTGAAATCCTGTGTTACGCCATCGCCGAAATTCCATTGCCAGTTGCTGATGGCATTGATACCGTCTGTCAGGGAAAGATCATTGAATGTTGTTGTCAGTCCCGTACAACCTGCCAGGTTGGTGGCATCAAAATTCGCCGAAGGTCCGTTGATCCGGATATAATCTGTTTTGCTGACCACTGTGGTGCATCCGTTATAATCCGTTGTGGTAAGGGTGACGGTATAAATACCCGAAACGGTATACGTATGGGCAATGGAAGGCGAAGCTGACATCCCGGTTCCCCCGTCGCCAAATATCCAGTCATAAGAAGTAATATTCGCCGGGTTAATGTTCGTGACCGTATAATTAATAATGGCCGTTTTGCAGGCTGATAACTGATCAGCGGTAAAATCCGGTGATTCATTCACTGTTCGTATATCCCTGAACGTTGTATCGGCACACCCGCCGTTGGTTACAATGAGCCGGACCGTGAAATTTCCGTAGGAAGGAAAAATGTGTACGGGGTTTTGTACAAAAGATAACGGTGAACCATCCCCGAAATCCCATTCCCAGGTCAGGGGTGCAATGGACCGGTCCGTAAAACTGAATTGCAATTTATTATTGCAGTCAGGTAAGGGGTCAAAGTTGGCAATAGGCGGTAATACCCGGACATAATTTGTTTTGATGAGAGTATCCGGGCAACCGTTGTTCGTTGCAATTAAACGCACGGAAAAATATCCTGTATCCGCGTAACGGTGTGATGGATTTTGCAATGAAGAAGTTCCGCCATCTCCGAAATCCCAGCGCCATTCATCGGCGGCCGGTGTGGTGAGATCCGTGAAATAAACAGGTTGTGTTCCGCAAACGGGGATAGGCGTTGCTGAAAAATCAGCCCGTGGTTTTGATCCGACACGCACCGCTGCCGGAACAATTAATGTATCACTGCATCCGGTTGCGGTGGTTATGATCAGTCGCACGGTATAAGTTCCCTGTAACGTATATGTATAAGTTGGATTGGGGAGTGCAGATGTGCCCCCGTCGCCAAAATCCCAATCATAGGAAGTTATCACATCCGGTGTGTTGATGACCGGCACGAAAGTTATAGTATAGGGAATGCAGCCTTTCACCGGCAATGCCGGAATACTGATCGCTGCTTTTTGTATGCGGACAAAATTAGCTTTTGTCATGGTGGAAGTGCATCCAAAAGAATTGGCGGCAATAAGTGTTACGGTAAATTGACCATAACCGGTATATGTATGCGAAGGATTTTGTGCGGTGGATGTATTCCCGTCCCCGAAATCCCATAACCAGCTGATGGCGCCCCCTGTTGAAAGATCCTGGAAATTCACCGTCAATGGCGGACCACAACGGAATGTCACCGGCGCTGTAAAATCAGCCGCGGGCCGGGGATTAACCGTTATGCTATGTGATATTGAATCAATACAACCGGAAAAATAATTATACAACCAAACAGTATAGGTTCCGGGTGTGCTATAACTGTGATTTGCGTTTATCGTATTGGCGGAACCACCATCCCCGAAGGTCCAGCGGGAACTGTCGGGAACCGGTAAAGATGTATTCGTAAATGAAGCCGCTTCATTGACGCATACAGCCAATGGCGCATTGAATGAACTGGTAAAACCACCGATAACGATCGGGTTGCTTTGTGCCGTATCCGTACAACCGGCGCTGCTGGTTGTGATCAATGTAACAACAAAACTCCCCGTGCTGAGATAAGTGTGAACCGGGTTGGTTTGCACGGAAATATTTCCATCTCCGAAATCCCAGTAGTAACTGAGAACAGGCGGGCCGGTTGAATTATTGGTAAAGGCAACGGTGACAGGTGGCGCGCAGGTGTTTGGCTGGCTATGGGTAAACAATGCATTTACCCCGTTGGTAACGGTGATAAAGTTTGAGCGGGTGTTTGTTTTGGTACAACCTTTATCATTTGTTACCTGTAATGTAATTGTAAATGTGCCTGCCGTACTATAGGTGATCACCGGGTTTTGCAGCGTGGATATATTTCCGTTACCAAAATCCCATAACCAGGAAACATTGGTGTTACCCGCTCCTGCAGAAGACAGGTCGGCAAACTGAACTGTCAATGGAAAACATCCGCTTAAAGGACTGGCAGTGAAATTGACCGCCGGAGGTTCATATACCGTAATGTATTGTGTACGGGTCAGTGTATTTGAACCGCCGGTATTCGTTACCGTTAGTGATACCGTATACGTTCCCGTTGTAAAATAAGAAGCGCTGGGATTTTGTAATGTGGAAGTATTGCCGTTGCCGAAATTCCAGCTCCAGCTTAACGGGTTGCCGGTTGACTGATCCTGGAAATTCACGATCAGCGGTGAACAGCCGGCTAAGGGCGAGCCTGTGAAGTTGGCAACCGGCGCCTGCCCCGCAACAAAGTTTATTGCGGAAAAACTTACCAGGTATAGGAAGATCAGTTTCGTAAGGATATTGTCAACACGGCGCGGCAATTGGTAACTTTTATAGGTTTTCTTAATTGGATCTCCAAGCAGCAGCAAAAACCATTCCTGAATTG
>CAZQGZ010000014.1:25012-31974 GCA_964592935.1 uncultured Chitinophaga sp.
AGACGCATGGTCCTTGTTTCCGTACCAATAACCTGTGTGGCTTCCACATAGACCCAGCTATTGCGGTCGATATGCCAGGAACCGTTGATAAGATTTAAAGGATAGGGAGGTGAAGTGAAGTTGGCCCAGGTGGTCATGGTAGTGGCATCGCCATCCCAGGTGCCGGTTTTTTCCACGGTACCGCTTTTGATGGCATCCACTGTTTTATTGCTGTAATATTTGAATTTATATGAAGCAAAATCAGCCGTGATATTGGTTCCGTTTTGTGTAAAGCTGGTAATGGTCCATTGACCGTCCGTCATGGCCTGGATCACCAGGTCGGCCTGGACATTCTCCACTGCTTTTTTACAACCCGTTATCAGAACTAGCAGAACAAAAAATGAAAACGTTTTCATCTCAGGATATTTAATATAAGTACACAAAATAAACAGAAAGAATTGCATTACCAACAGGCAGGTGCCGGGAATGGCTGATGAATGAAAGTTTCTTTATGTGGGATAATGCTATTTTGACTTTTTCTTTTATTATACAGAAAGATCCTTCTTTTTTGATAATGGTTATGTAATCAAAGTGAATTTTTTGATATTACAATAAGCTAATAAGGTTAGTTCGATAGATGATATATTTTTACTAAGGTAATAAGGTTCAGAGTGCAGCAACCTTATTACCTTAGTAGCATAACATTGACGTTCATTCCCTGGCCTTATTACCTTATTGGTCATTTGGGAGCGTCATTCAGGTTACCAACCTGGGTGGCAATTGACAGGGAATCAACTAATTTCATGGTATGAGCTTTATGATGAGATGTAAAAAGCTGGTATATTTTTTATTCCTCTTCTTTTTTTTCGAAGGACTTGCCCAAAAACCGGAAGAGATCCTGGAGCAATGGTCTTCCAAATCCCCGATTGAGAAAGTGTATCTCCATATTGACCGGGAAAATTATTTCGCGGGTGAAACGGCCTGGTTCAAAGCTTATCTCTATTCCGATTTTATCCCGGATACCATCAGCACCACCCTGTATGTGGAACTAAGCAACGATTCTTCCCAACTGATCAGCCGTAAAATTTTACCGGTTCTGCTGGGCAATACCCATGGACAGTTTGAATTACCCGACACGCTTCATACCGGTCATTATTATATCCGGGCTTATACACCCACGCTGTATAGCCGGGATCCGGGTTTTATCTGCCGGCAAAGCATTTTTGTTTTCGGAAAGAAAAAAAATAATGAAGCTGCCGCTTTAAAGAAACCAGGAGAGCTGCGTCTTGAATTTTTCCCGGAAGGCGGCCATTTGATCAGCGGGTTGAATAATACCATTGCCTTCAAAGCCACCAATGAATATGGATTGCCGGTACCGGTTAGCGGAGTCATTAAAAATGACAATGGTGAAACCCTTACTTCCTTCAGTACCTACCATGACGGCATGGGTATGTTTGACCTCACACCCATCGCCGCTCAGAAATATTATGCTTTGATCCGTGAAGATCCATCAGTACATAAATATTTTTTACCGGCGCAGGAAAACCGGGGCATTGTTTTCAAAATAATATCCGGCGAAGGAAAAAAATTCTTTGAATTGCTGCAGCTTGCTGCAGATACGGTTTTCCGGGCGGCCTATATGATCGGGCAAATGCAGCATCATGTGGTCTTCCGGCAGGAATTTTCCCCGGGCAAGGATAATATTACCGGAACCATCGATGTTTCCCATCTCGGCTCCGGCATCCTGCAGGTTACGGTTTTTAGTAAAGACCATATCCCGCTATCCGAAAGACTGACCTTTGTGAACAACGGCGAATATATACAGCAGGCCGAATTGATCGCGGATACGATCGATTTTTCACCAAAAAAGAAAAACAGTTTTCATGTAGCATTAAAAGATACCGTATTCGGATTTTTTTCGGTTGCCGTTACGGATCCAGCGAATGATCTGTATCCTTCCCGGCAAAACAATTTGGTATCATCGCTGCTGCTGACGGCTGATCTCAAAGGATATATTCATAACCCGGCTTATTATTTTTCTGCAGTCAGTGATTCGGCGGAGCATGCACTGGACCTGGTGATGATGATCAATGGATGGCGGAGATTCAGGTGGAGTCAACTGGTTAGCGATACCCGCCCGGCCATCGATGATAAAGACCCCGGCTTTATTTCCATCGACGGCCATTTAAAGATCAGGGGCACCAAAAAATATTTTGCGGGGAAACCCTTTGTTTTATTTATTTATTCGCCCGATTCCTCCCGGATTATAAGAATGTCATCCACCGGTTTGAATGGTTATTTCCATATTGACTCTCTCTTATTTTTCGACCGGTCGCGCCTGCAGTTCAAGGATACCCGGGGTAAAAAAAGTGAACACCTGCAGGTGGATCTTTCCACTGATTCACTGGCAAAAAGATTTCCTTTTACCGGTTCGGATCAATGGCATTTTAATGAAAATATTTTTATTGACGAAAGCCGGGAAAAAATGCTGGCGGATGAATATGATGCATTTTTAAAAGCGGAGGGTTTGTTACTGGAAGGTGTAACCATAAAAACGAGGACCAGGAATTCCCTGCAGGAACTGGAAGAAAGATATGCCAGCGGGCACTTCAGCGGCATGTCTGAAAGGACCTATGACCTCGTTCATACCGGTGATATCATTACCTATGAAAACATACTTGAATATTTATCTTATAAAATTCCCGGTATCAGCATCAGCCGCGACGGGCCGGACTATTATATTTATTACCGGCAGGTTGCTTCGCTGAGTTCGATGGGATTGATACCGATGACACTTTACCTCGATGAAATTGAAACGGATGCCAGTTTTGTTTCTTCCATCCCCGCCCGCGAGGTGGCCATGGTGAAAGTGTACAGCAGTTTTGTGGGTTCGGTTGGCAACGGGGCGGGCGGCGTGCTGGCCATTTATTCCAAAAAGGGGTCAGATCTCTATAATGAAGAAGCTATGATGGATATGGTCAGTTACCAGGGATATTCTGTCATCAGAGAATTTTACGCGCCAGACTATTCGGTTGACACGGCCGCTATCAGTAAACCGGATCGACGCATCACGTTATTATGGGAGCCGCAGGTGATTGTTAACGGTATGAATGGAAAAATTCCAATAACATTTTATAACAATGACCGGTCGAGGCAATTTAAAGTGGTGGTGGAAGGGATGACCGTGGATGGGAAGATGCTGATGATAGAAAAAACTTTTGACGGCAGGTAATCTATTATTTACATTGATTTTCTTTTTTGCACTCTGGTAATTTCAAAACTCTGTGAACAGATTGAAAGATGTTTAGCCACGAATGACACGAATGCCACGAAAAAATTAAATATGAAATCACAGGAAGGCTTCGCTTCGCTCAGTTCAGATACTGATTATATTGCCGAAGGCAAAATATTTGTATTTAATTGTATTCGTTCGTGTAATTCGTGTGATTCGTGGCTATTTTAAACCTTTTGTCTCCTGCAAAGCGAAACCCAAATCAGAAATCCGACCTTATCCAATATAGCTTTCAGAGGAATTTATAGGAGTATGCTGAAACAGAGTTGAATTTCACTTTTGCTCCCTGATAATTTCAAATACTGTTTTTTAAATTGTTGACTCTTGAAATCTGATCTAGTTTATTTTTATACGGTATGGAGCATGGCCGGTAAAAAAATTTTTTGAAACACGTTGAACCGGGAAATTGAAGGAGGCTGCATAAAATTCAAATTCACCCGGGGCAGTGAATATGCTTCCTTTAAATTGAAAACTCACCAAACCCATGACAGGATCACTGTCATGGATCCCGTTATCCTGAACCAGCAGGGGAACCGGTCCATCCGGCTCATTCTTAAATATCGCAATCCAGCGTCCTTTATCCGGCAGCGTTACTCTTAGTTTGATACTGTCACTCACCCCGAGGCTGTCCGGAATGGAAAGATTTTTCAACGGGATCATCGGGCCCGGTTCAAACTTAAAATACAGGCCGATATTCCAACTGGTAACTGACTGGTCGTTCAATGAAGTCAGCTTTACCATTTTGTTTTCGATGGTCATAAAATTCTCGTGCAGGCCATACACATCATCTTTTGAATAAGCCATGAACCCGTTCTGGTAATCCATTCCTCCCATGATCCTCAGGTTGGAGCCCGTTGCTTTATTTACATAATCCAGGAATGCCACTGATTGATCGCCGTTTAAAATGTCCGATATCTTTTGCTGTGAACCGGACGTATATAAAGCAATGATCCTTTTCTTATCCTTCTTATTATAGGCATCGATCATTTCGGCTAATGTTTCCCAGGGTGTAACCGCATTTTTATAAGCTTTGCCTGGCTTAACGGGTAAACCTTTGGGAAATACCTGTGCATTGATATTATAAATAAGCGTATCATTTTGCAAAGAAGCCGACGGATCATTCATGATGCCGGGTAAGAAGGCGGGCACACGAAGTGTTGTATTCTTCAGGCTGACCGGGGGCAATGCCTGTTGCGCATCAGCAAACAAACAAGCCTGTAAAAAAATGATCAATCCCGTTAAAGATTTCCATTTATTATTTTTGAATTGAATGGTATGCATAATGATGTTCTTGATTCAAAAACTAATGGGTGGAGAGGTCCAGCCATTGAATACAGTATAAGAAACGGAATGAGATACGAGACCCCACATAGCCGATACCGTGCCTACCACCTGTACCGGTCCCACCTGCAAGTTTGCAGTACCGGCGGGCGGGGGCGGGGTGAAACAATAACTGGCTGTAAGTCCGGCTGTGATCAGCAGTTGCAGATCGGCGGATACAAATCCTGCGAGCAGGGTTGCGCCAACTCCACCTCCGGCAGTTATGCCACCACTGCCATTCACGCAAAATTTTCCCTGCTGGCATCCTGACTGGTAAGATCCACCGATGGTGAGGGTGGCATTGGCGCTTGCCACCGCATCCAGCGATGCGACATAAGGACAACCGAAAATGGGAAAGTGACAGGTAGTTCCATAACTCCAGCTTACGCTGCCTGAAACTTTGGTCGATGTTTTTACACAGGGACTATTTCCAGGGCAACAAATTTTGGATGCTTCAATGCTCACCGAACCGGTGGGGATCAGGCTGCCGGAAGGTTTGCAGGGTGATACACCGCCATTGGCAATGGCATCCATGGCATTTTTTAATGTCTGGCCCAGGTTGGCGAAATTGAAACTGACCGGTGTTACACCCAAACTGATATTTGAATTCACGGCTTCTGTCGTTGCGGTCAATGAAACACCACCACAGGTTGCCGTCACCGTTTCCGTTTTGGAGGGAACACCGACGGCCGGCGGGCTGATGTTTTCCGGGGAGAAACTGATCGTACAGGGCCTGTAAACGATCCTGCAATTATTGGGATTGGCAGGAGCAGAAGGATAAGCCAACTGGTATATGGCTATATCGCTCACTTTTTTTGTAGTATCAATACAGCAGGGCAATGAAAATGAAACAAGCTTTTGATCCACGTAAATGGTACAGGGCGGTGGTGGCGGCGGGGGCGGATGAGGCGGAGGTACATTATTATCCGAAGCGCTGTTTGAACTTTGGGAAAAACCCATCAAGCCCCTGCAACTGATTATAAAAAATAAAATGATCTTTTTCATTTAAAAAGAATTATGGGTATCTCCAAAAACAAAAATTTTAGCCACCCTTCCTATGTCAGGGCAGGCTGCGGCACAATGACACAAAGGTTCACCCTTAGTGTTTCTTAGTGTCTTCGTGTCTTGGTGGCGATATTTATTCTTAATCATTAGGTTTTTTATAGATGCCCTTATTTTTTTGAAAGTAAAAATGCATGGCCCAGGCTGAGAACCAACCTTGGCTTGTCGCCGGAATTCCTGGTAAGGTCCGCCACCCCGATATTAAGTGCAGGGAACTTGAATGATGGACGAAACCCGATGGCAAATCCTAAATTAAGACCGGACCATTCTGCAATTATGTTCAGTCCCTTTGCCAATTCAAAAGATAAATTAGCAAAGACCGCGGTTCCATGTTCACCCTTGCCGGTTAAACTATCCTTATAACTCTTATCATAAAATCTTCCGCTCCCGGCGCCGATGGTATAACTGAATGCGGAGTATCCCGGTGTTTTCGATTTGATGGTTTGTGATGCATGGCTGATGGCAATATAATAACTGGCATCTGCATCCGAACGGCTGCTGGCCAACAGGTTTAATCCACCGATGCTCATGCTCGTTCCTCTCCCGATATGCCGGCTGATAATTACACTGCCGCTATAAGTGCTGGCTTCCGATACATTGAGGATATTAAAGATGCCCACCACGCCCACCGATTTATAGGAATTGCCGACCCCGATACCGGCCGCAGCCACCATGTCGGGTTTGTTGGTATACACCTGCGGGAACGTGGCGCCGATAAATCCAAATGCAAATGAACGGGAGCTGCCCCACCCGGTGGGTGTCATCAAACCTTTGCCGGATGGATTGGGATAGATCTCCGTTTTTAATTCCTGCGGTGGTTTTGTATTGTTTGCAGAAACTGTATCCTGGGCATGGACCGGGAGATAAACCGATCCGGAGATGATAAAGAGGCAAAGCTTTCTAATAAACAGGGGATGCATATTAGAATTGGTTGAATTTCCAGGAATAATTAAAGGTAGTGATAATCGGCACGCATAAAAAAAAATATTATTATGGAGGCAGAGGTGGGTTTTACCACGAAGGCCACAAAGGTTTTTCACAAAGTTCCTGAGAAGTATTCGTGCATATTTGATTCGCGGCTCTTTTTTGGCCACGAATTACACGAAGACACGAAAAATACAATTGAATACAAATTGGTTGCCCCCGGCAAAGGGAATAATGTCTTTTAGAGCAGTGGTTGTTTTTACCACGAAGTGCACAAAGTTTTTTCACGAAGTACAGGAAGAGATCTTTGTGTTTGTGATAAAATATTTTTCTAATCTGTCCACTACTTTATGGAAGCACTATAAGGTAATAAGGTATTTTCGAC